>DAIRFU010000457.1:0-3071 GCA_036794935.1 Kofleriaceae bacterium
GCCAGGGCCGCGCGCCGCGCCGTGCCCAGCGGGCCCGCCGACGAGATCCTGGCGCTGTTCGCGCTATCCGCGGGCTGCTCGTACGACTGCGCGCATCGCAAGACCTGCGACTTCGCCTGCCGCGAGCGCCTCGAGTAGCGCGCAGCTACCGGACGAGCTCGTCGGCGCCGACATCCCGCGGCGCGCTGCGCGGGTCACCGTCGAAGTCGTGATCGAGCGTCGCCTGGGTCGCGGCGTCGATCGCGATGCTGCCGGCGGTCAGGTGATAGTCGTAGGGCGCGGTGTCCGGGGATGCGAGCTTCAACGGTGCGATGTCGGTGTCGATGATGATCGATCCCGGATAGGTGCAATTCGTTCCGGTGGTCTGCCGCGCATTGCGCCCGATGATGTTGTTGGGGAACGAGGCTGGTCCCGTCAAGTTGCATCGAAAACCGACCCCGAGATTCGTGCCGCTCGTATCGATGTTGTCGACGATCGTGTTGAACTCGACCCGCTGGCCGGGGTTCTCCGAGAACAGATCGATGCCGGTTGACTCGTCCCCGACGTTCCGGACGATGAAGCTGTTCGTGATGGAATAGAGGCCGCCATCGAGGATGAGACCGTGTTGGTTGCCGCTGACCAGACAGCGGTCGAACGTCGCCGTGCACTCACCGAGGCTGACGCCATCGCGCGCGTTGTCTATGAATGCGGAGTCGATTGCGGTCAACGTGCAGCCGCCGCCCCGCAGACCATGCGCGGCGTTGTCGCGCACTGTCACGTGATGAAGCTCCAGATTTGCCGTGCCACTCGAGATCTGAAAGGCGATGCCGTAGCCGGTGGTCGCGGCGTCGGGCCCGATACCGACAGCACCAGCGATCTCCAGGTTCTCGAGGCGGACCGTGCTGCCGCCGCCGATCGTGACGATGGGACCGTCGGACGACCGGGTCAAGACCGGCGCGTTGCCGGCCCCGATGATCCAGCGCTCCCCGATCGGGGCGACGGTGGCCGCCGACGAATACGTGCCCGGGCTGACGAGCACGTACGCGCGCGGTGGCATCTTGGCCAGCGCGACGCTGATCGAGTCGCACGGTGACG
The DNA here is from genome assembly GCA_036794935.1 of Kofleriaceae bacterium. Lineage (GTDB taxonomy): Bacteria > Myxococcota_A > Polyangia > Haliangiales > Haliangiaceae > JABFXX01. Next base: position 1,075 of record DAIRFU010000457.1, read on the forward strand.
ATCGCGCACAGTCGGATGAGGCCGAGCCCGTCAGCGTGACGTACGCAATCGAGGCTTCGTCCGCGCACTGCCCGTTGTCGGTGCATACGCCACTCGCGCACTCTTCATGCGAGCGGCACGAGCGGCAGGCGCCCTGATCACAGACCGGCGCGGTGGATGAACAATCATCTGCGATCCCGATCCGGCACTGCTCGCACGCACCTTCCACGCAATACCGCTCCTCGGCGGTCTGGCCGAAGCCGGGGCATTCCGCGTCCACGGTGCATGATTCGCCGCACAGCTCGCTCACGCAGTAGAAGGCGCTGGCCTCGCATTCGCCGGAGCTCGAGCACGGCTCCGAGATGCATTGGTTGCCGCGACAGACGAGACCCGCCTCGCAGACGCTGCCCGCCGGTATGTCATTGGTGGTGCAGTCGGCTTCGTCCGTACAGCACCGGTTCGGGTTCGGCTTGGTGCAGCCAACGACCACGACGAGCAGAACGATGACCTTGTGCATGAGCCCCTTCTCGACCTCCAGCCCGGCCGGTTGCTCGACTCTATCGGAGCCGACGCTGAACCGTAAACCTGCTGGCCGGGCTCGCCGCCTTGCGAGCCAAGCCAGTGCGGTGTGCTACGGTTTCTACAAATGCTTCCGGCTCTCATCGTTGGGGCTTTGACCGCGTGGTATCTCGGGATTCGCACCGGTGTGATCGTCGCGGTCGCGACCGCCATCGCGATGCTGCTGGCGATGTTCGTGCCCGGCCTCCGGATCGCCATCTATGCGCTCGTGATCGCCTGGTCTGCGGCGCTCTACTTCTTCGGGCCGAAGATCTCCAAGGCATCCGGCAAGGCCACCATGTCGACCTTGTTCGGGAGCCCGGTCGGCCAGGCGACCGCCTGGGTCAAGAGGCAGCTCAACCGCAAGTAGTGGATGGGCCGTGGCCGGCTGTGCCCCAGGGTGCAATCGGTCGTGGGCAACCTCCCGGGATCTAACCGATACCGGGACGCGAGACACCACCACCTGAGGAGTTGTCCCCCCGGTTTCCGGGGGGGCCCAGCGAGTACAAACGCAGGCTTAGCAGCGGCATCGCGTTTGCTCTTGTTGCGCAACATGCGTACACCCCTCCTGGCTGGACTTCTCGCGGTTTTGGTTCCGGCGTGCCTTGCCGGTGAGATTTCGGATGTTGGCGGCGAGCAGGGAGGGGACGACACCGGTTCCGATACCGGTAGCGGCAGTGGCAGTGACACCGGGAGCGGCAGCGATACGCAGGACACGCCTCGCGTGGACCTGTCGGTCGACAAGACCACGGTCACGAGCGACCTGGGGGTGGAGACCACGATCACGATCACCGCGACCAGCGCCATGGGCTTCGCGGGAGACGTCGCGCTCGCAGTGACGGCCGAGGATTCGACCGCCGCAGCCATCACCGACTGGACGACGAGCCTCGAGGCCCCGAGCCTCACGCTCGCTGCAGACGAGACCAAGACGACGACCCTCACGCTCAGCGCGATGGGTGACGCCGCAGCGCTCGCCGGCAATCTCACGATCACCGCGACAAGCGCGGACGTCTCGGCGGACGCGACGGTCGCTGTCACGTTCAACCCGATCCTCGTGGTCACGTTCAACGACAACGGCAATGGCAACTGCGTCTATCCCGTCAACCACGGCGTCAACAACCCGTGGAAGCTCAAGGTCGACCGCTCGATCCGCGTCGTCAACGGTAGCCCGAACCTCGGACTCCAGGTCCACACGAACGGCAGCGTTGCCGGCTTCCCGCACGAGAACAACGTGACGGCGCCGGGCTCGGGCTACGAGCGGCGCGATGACGTCGCCGCGTTCATCGACGAGCTCGCGCGCGAGCACCATTTTTCCCGCCCGGCGCTGCGCCGCTGGTTCAGCGACGTCCGCTACCAGCCGAAGATCGTCGCCGCGATGCAGCGTCCGCTGCTCGAGCCTCCGAAGTGGTACGAATACGCGCCGCAGTTCCTGTCGCCGGCGCGCATCGACGACGGCGTCG
>DAIRFU010000457.1:3081-5931 GCA_036794935.1 Kofleriaceae bacterium
GGGCTCGGGCTACGAGCGTACGGTCACGAATGTCGGTGACATCGACGAGTTCTACTGTCACAAGGGCGTCGAGACGATGATCGAGGGCGGCGGCAGCGTCCGCAACTACCTCCGCGTCGTGCAGTAGTCGAGCGCACTCGATTTCTCGTCGAAGGCAGGTCGCCGTCTTGGCGATCTGCCTCTCGCGTTTTCGGCACCGGTGAATGGCGTCGCGGTGGGGGCCGGGGCGGCGGACACCACCCTGGGGTGCCGAGTCCATGGTCTTGCGTGGAGTCTCTGCGCTATTCGTGCACCTTACGGCGGGCCCGATGCTTGCTGGTACTGCGCAACATGCGTACACCCCTCCTCGCTGGCTTCCTCGCGATCCTCATCCCGGCGTGTCTGTCCGGTGAGATCACCGGCACAGGCGATGATCAGGGCGGTGTGGGTTCGGGGAGTGACACGGGCGAGGGCAGCGGTAGCGACATCGTGACGCCGCGGGTGAGCGGCACGTTCGACCAGACGACGATCACGACCGAGCTCGCCACCTCGGCGACGGTGATCCTCACCGTGACGAGCGAGAACGGCTTCGCTGGCGACGTGACGCTCGCGGCGCGCCTGGTCGATGCGACGGATCTCGATCTACCCGGGCTCACCGTGGAGGGCCCGCCGACCGTCACGCTCACGGCGGGCGGAACGGCGCCCGCCGAGTACAAGATCACCGTGCCGATGAACGCGACAGGGACGACGCTGACCGGCTCGCTGAAGGTCGATATGACGAGCAGCGCGGGCACCCAGAGCGTGACCTCGGCACTGACGGTGGACGCGGTCTACACCGTCGACTACGCGGCCGGCACCGGTGCCGACCCCGGCAAGCACATGAACGCGGAGGCGCAGAACCTGACGGTGAAGCAGGGCGCGATCCTGCGCTTCCACAACAGCGACATCATCGAGCACGTCATCTTCGGTGACCAGGCGTTCACGAACTACCACGAGAACATCGTCTCGGGCGGCGCACCGGACCGCACGTACGAGATCAACACGGCGCTCATCCCGCCGGGCTCCGGTCGCCTCGGCTGTTACAACCACGGCCCGAACACCTACTCGACGTACACCATCGAGTAGTCGTCAGTCCCGGACTCGTGGCAGGCTCGCCCCATGTGGCGGCCTGCCATCGTTCGTTTCGGCGCGTTGACGGTCGTCGCGGCGTCATGCTGGAGCGGCACGCCGCGCGAGGCGACGATCGACAATCGCGCCGCGGCCGGCGAGCGCGACCTGACGGGCGGCTATTACTGCTCGATCGAAGACGACGGCTTTCGCTACCCGGCGTATCCGTGCGCCGTACGCAAGATCGACGGCCACTGGATGCTCGCGAAGCTCGCCGGGTCGCAGCGCTTTCGCGGCGAGCTCGTGCCGCTCGGCGACGGGTTTCGCTTCGCCGGCGAGCTGTACTGCCCGTGGGGGGACTGCGCCCAGCCGCTCCATGGCGAGCTGCGGCCGATCGGGCAGGGCGCGCTGCGCGGCACGTTCCGCGACGCGGACTTCGTGGTCGTGCTCGATCCGGCTCCGGATGCGGCGTTCGGCGGCGCGGCATACGGCGGCGACGGGTACGGCGGATTTGGTTATGGTGGCGCGACGTATGGCGGCCCACTCGAACTTCCACGCAACCGGCGGCCATGATGGGCGATAGGCGGGTCATGGTCCCTCTGATCGTTGCGCTGGTGTTCACGAGCTCGATCGCGCGTGGCGGCGGTATCGTGCTCGAGTCCTATACCGGTGAGCGTCCGGCCGATGCCGCCCGCTTGCTCGAACCCGTGCTCGAGGAGCTGTCGTCGCGCGACTACGCGGCGGGTGATACGGTCGCCCGCTCGTACGAGGCGCACGCATCGCGCGCCGCGAGCACGGCGGACGGGCTGCCGAGCGATTTCGCGGTGCAGATCGACCGCGGCTTCAAGGCGTGGGTCGGCGGCCGCTTCGACGAGGCGATCAAGGTGTTGGTCCCGCTCGTCGAGACAGCACACGCGAACACCGGCGCGTTCGCCCAGCAGCCGGCGCTCCGCGATCCGCTCCTCAAGGCACTGATCGGGCTCGCACTCGCGTACCAGCGCATCGGCGATCTCAGCTCGATGCGCGCGACGATGAGCGAGATCGTGCGTAGCTTTCCCGACGCGCAGGTGCCGCGCGCGACCTACGGGCCCGATGCTCACGAGGCGTTCGATCACGTGCGCCGCGAGGTGCTGGCGGCAGGACGCGGGACCCTCGAGGTCAAGACCGACGACACGGCCGCCGTCTTCGTGGACGAGGCTTACCGCGCCGTCGGCTCGACGAGCCTGGAGCTGGCTCCCGGCGAGTACCGCGTCGTCGTGATGCTGAAGGGGCGCGTATCGCGCAACCATCGCGTAGCAGTGCGTGCGAACGGCAAGGCGACGGTCGAGATCGATGCTCCGCTCGATCAGGCGATTCGCACGACCGAGTACACGGGCCTTTCGTTCGCCACACAGGCCGACCGGGACGTTCACGAGGCGCTGTACGCGCAGCACTTCGCGAAGGTCGTCGGCGCGAGCGCGATCGCGGTCGTCGGGATCGAGGAGGTGCGGGGCCGCAGCGCCGTGGTCGGCACGCTGATCAGCCTGCAGACCGGCCGCGAGATTCGCCGCGCGAGCATCCCGGTCGAACCGGATCCGTCGCGTGACAAGCTGCGGGCGCTCGCTCGGTTCCTCGCTGGCGACGACCCGGCGCCGTGGCTCGACGTCCAGTACGCGGGCAGCGCGCGCGACGAGGGTGGGCACGCGACCGACACGGCGCATGACACGCGCGGCGGTGGCCGCTGGGGGGGCTGGCGGTTCGTCACCGGCGGCCTCGCGGTCGCGG
>DAIRFU010000044.1:0-18430 GCA_036794935.1 Kofleriaceae bacterium
TGATCCAGATGCACCTGCACGGTCAGGTACCGCCGATGCCGGACTCGATCCCGTACTCGGTGCAGGCCGTCGTGCGCCGCGCACTCGAGAAGGATGCGTCGCGTCGCTACCAGTCGGCCGGCGAGATGATGCAGCAGTGCCAGCAGGTGTTCGCCGAGCTCAACGCCGGCGGTGTCGCGATCGGCGGCGGCGGTGTGCCGCGCACGGTGATCGCCGGACCGGGCGGCATGCCGGGCATGGGCCAGCCCCCGATGGGGCAGCCCGGCTATGGTCAGCAGCAGAACATGGGCCAGGCGCCCGGGTATCCGCCGCAGCAGGGCTACTCCTCGTCGGCGCCCCAGGCCAAGACGATGATCGCGCAGCCGAGCCCGTTCGCGCAGGGCATGCCGGGCCAGATGCCGGGCCAGATGCCGGGCCAGATGCCCGGCGGGCCGGGCGGACCGGGCGGACCGGGCGGACCGGGCGGGTACCAGCCGCTTCCCGCCGGCCAGAAGACGATCGTCGCCGGCATGGCGCCGCCGATGCTCGGCCAGGCCATGATGCAGCAGGGCGTTCCGGGGATGCCGCACGGGATGCCGCACGGGATGCCGCACGGCACGCCGGGAGGGTTCCCGCCGCAAGGCGCACCGGGCGGCGGCGCGAACAAGACCATGCTGCTCCAGCCCAGCGAAGGTGTCGTGTCGATGGCGCGCACCGGCGGCGCGGTGCCACCCGCGACCGGTGCCATGGTCGAGGGCGCGTCGACGCTGTACTGGATCGTCTGCCTCTTCACCGGCATCGCCGTCGGCGTCCTCGCGTACGTCGTCTACCTCCAGGTGTGACGATGGCGACCGACGACGACGATCCCAAGGTGAAGGCTCGGCTGGATTCCGCGACCGAGGCCGACCTCGCGCGCTGGTTCAGCCTGCCGTCGTTCCAGCAGGTCGCCGAGCAGCCGAAGCCGGCGGCGGTCGTCGACGAGGAGATGCAGGCGCTCATCGCGCGTCGTGACAAGGCGCTCGCCGCCGTCGATCCGACGTTCGTCGCCGCACTTCACCACCGCAACGAGGAACGCCCGCTTTCGCTGCTGCGCTTCGAGGCGATGATCGACGTCCGCGTCGACGAGAATTTCGGCACGCTCGACGCCGCGATGATCGATCGCGCGAGCGCGATCGCCGACCCGCGCGAGGTCGAGATCTCCGACGAGTTGCGCGACGATCTCGCCGAGTGCACGCCGCAGGCGCTGCTGCGCGACCTCCACCGTGCGGAGCTCGATTTCGACAAGACGTTCGAGATCGTCGACATGGCCGCCGACCAGCGACTGGACATCGTCGCCGAGGTCGCCACCGCCATGGCCACGAGCTGGAGGCTGCGCGAGCTCGGCGGGTCGCCGCTGACCGAGGGCCTGGAGCTGCTCGAGGGCGTGCGGGCCGAACGCCGCCAGCCATGGACCGACGTGCTTCCCGCGCTCAAGAACCGGCGGGTGCGCGAGTGAGGAAGGTCGCCGGGCCACCGGGCGTAGGACGGACGATGCTCGTGCGCTGCGTACCCGGGGGAACGCCATGACCGAACCGCGTCAGGTTCCGGTCGAGCGCTTCCTGTTGCGCGCGGTGGGCCGCACCGACGTCGGTGCACAGCGCACGCAGAACGAGGACGCGATGTACTACGACGACTTCCTCGGCGTGTACATCGTGTGCGATGGCATGGGCGGTCACGCGTCGGGGCAGGTCGCCTCCGACATCGCGATCCGCACGATCGTGCACGCGCTCAAGACCGGCGATCCGCCGCCACCGCCGGGTGTCGATCCGCTGACCTCGGCGATGACGGCCGCGAACGCGGCGGTCTACCAGCGCTCGCTGAGCGACCCCGCATGTCACGGCATGGGCACGACCGCGGTCGGCCTCCGGTTCGAGGAGGGCGTCGTCCACATCTGTCACTGCGGCGACTCGCGCGCGTACCTGCTGCGCCAGGGCCAGCTCGCGCCGATCACGCGCGACCACTCGCTGAGAAACCTGTACCAGGACCGTCCCGATCTCGTCGGCACCCTCGGGCCGGCGACCTCGAACGTGATCATCCGCGCGGTCGGCCTCGATGCCACCGTCGACATCGAGCACAACCAGATGATGCCGGAGCACAACGACGTGTTCCTGCTGTGCTGCGATGGCCTCTCGGATCTCGTCGACGACTGGATGATCCGCGAGATCATGACGTCGGGCGACTCGCTCGAGGTCGTGGCCGAGAACCTGATCCGCGCCGCGAACAACAACGGTGGCACCGACAACATCACGGTCGTGCTCGCGCAGACGTTCGTCGATCCGCTGTGGGTCCCCTCGCACGCGTACCCGCAGCAGATGCAGCGCTACTGATCACGCCAGCTCGTCGCGCACCATCGGATCGGTCTCGGTCGCGCGCAGCTCGACGAGCGCGGCGTGCTGCGGATCGTGCTGCGCGAGGGCCCACGCCGCGTGCGCGCGCACGAGCGGCTCGCGATCCGCGAGCAGCGCGACGAGCGGCTCTACCGCGCCGGCATCGCGCGTGTTGCCGAGCGCGACGGCGACGTTGCGCAGCAGCACGGCGCGCGGCACCCGGCGCAGCGCGGTGCGCTTGACGTGGCGGCGGAGCTGGTTCGTCGGCGCAGTCGCGAGCGCGACGAGGCTCGGCAGCGCGTGCTCGATGCTGCGCGGTGTGAGCAGCGGATCGTGCGGCTCACCGGATCCCGCATTGAACGGGCACACCTCCTGGCACACGTCGCAGCCGAACACCCAGGTGCCGATCGAGGCGCGCAGCTCGCGCGGGATCACGCCGTGGTTCTCGATCGTCAGGTACGAGATGCAACGCCGCGCGTCGAGCAGGTAGGCGTCGACGAATGCGCCGGTCGGGCACGCGTCGAGGCACGACCGGCAGCCGCCGCAGCGTGGCCGAGTCGGCTCGTCGGGCGCGGTCGGCGCGAGCTCGACATCGACGAGCAGCTCGCCGAGCAGGATATAGCTGCCGGCGCCGGGAGCGATCAGCATCGTGTTCTTGGCGATGAAGCCGAGGCCCGCACGCTCGGCCCACTCGCGCTCGAGCACGGGCGCCGAGTCGACGCACGGCCGCGATGCGACCGGCCGGCCGAGCTCCTGCGCGATCCGGTCGGCGAGCAACACCAGCTTGTCGCGCATGACGAGGTGGTAGTCCTCCCCGCGGGCGTAGCGAGCGACGCGACCGCGCAGCAGCGCGCTCGGCGGTACCGGGTCGGCTCGGTCGTACGCGAGCGCGACCACGACGAGCGAGCGCGCCTCGGCGAGCAGCGCGCGTAGATCGGCGCGCGCATCGACGTGATCGGGCCGGGCGAGGTACGCCATCTCGCCGGCGCGTCCGGCGGCGAGCCAGCTCGTGTACAGCGCGTGACGGCGCGGTGCCTCGATCGGCACGATCGCGGCGCGGGCGAAGCCGAGCTCGCGTGCGGCGGCGGTGATGGTCACGGCGCCGGATCGAAGGTTTCGCTCGACCCTTCGCGGTCGTCGTCGTCCGGCTCGCCGGCGAAGTAGATCGCGTCGTACGCGACCGTGCAGTCGCGCTCGCGCGGCTGCGGGTACTCGATGCGCGCGCCGCGGTACGTGCGCACGAACACGCGCTCGGCGTCGAGCGACTCGATGTAGCTCGGCACGATCGGCACCTTGCCGCCGCCGCCGGGCGCGTCGAGGACGAGCATCGGTACGGCCATTCCGTTCATCCAGCCGCGCAGCCCGCGGTACAGCTCCATCGCGGTCTCGACCGGCGTGCGCAGGTGATCGGTGCCGATCACGGTGTCGCCCTGGAACAGGTAGTACGGCCGCACGCGCGAGCGCAGCAGCCCACGCATCAGCGCGCGTAGCGAGCGCACCGACGAGTTGATGCCGCGCAGCAGCACGGTCTGGTTGCCGACCGGGATCCCGGCGTCGGCGAGCCGCTCGCAGCCGGCGCGTGCCTCCGGCGTCAGCTCCTTGACGTGGTTGAAGTGCGTGTTGATGAACAGCGGGTGGTGCTTCTTCAGCGCGGCGGTCAGCTCGGCGTCGATGCGCATCGGACACACGACGGGCAGTCGGGTGCCGATCCGGATCGTCTCGACGTGCGGGATCGCGCGTAGCCGGCCGAGCAGGTAGTCGAGCCGGCGCGTCGACAGCAGCAGCGGGTCGCCGCCGGAGAGCAGCACGTCGCGAATCCGTCGGGTCTTTGCGATGTACGCGAGCCCGGCCTCGAGGTCGGCGGTCGTCGGCGGCTCGTCGCCACCCACCAGACGGCGGCGGTTGCAGTGGCGGCAATAGATGCCGCAGCGATCGACCACGAGGAACAGCACGCGGTCCGGGTACTTGTGGACGACCGACGGCGCCGGGTTGTGCGAGTCCTCGCCGAGCGGATCGCGCAGCTCCTCGGCGCGCACGTCGGCCTCCAGGGCGCGCGGGATCGCCTGCAGGCGGATCGGACACGCGGCGTGCTCCGGATCCATGAGGCTCGCGTAGTAGGGCGTCAGTCCGACGCGGAACAGCTCGGCGGACGCGGCGAGCCCTTCGTGCTCGTCGGCCGACAGCGCCACGGCTCGAGACAGCTCGTCGGCCGTCGTCAGCATGTGGGCGAGCTGCCAGCGCCAGTCGTGCCACTGCGCGTCCGGCACGTCGGCGCGGCGGACGCTCGCCTGGGCTAGCGGGAGGTGGTGGACCACGCCGCGTGTGTAGCACGGGCGCGCTCGAGCAGAGGCATCAGCCCGTCGGTGAGAGGGAGCGTGGCGAGCTCGTCGAGATCGACGAACTTCGCGGCGCGGGCGTCGCTCGCCGCCGCGAGCGTGCCGCCGATCGCGCGCGCGAGATAATCGAGGATCACGAAGTGATAGTCATCGCCCATCCGCTCGGCGACGCAGGCGAGCCCGCCGACCTCGACGACCAGGCCAGTCTCCTCGCGGACCTCGCGGGCGACCGCCTGGGCGAGCGTCTCGCCGGGCTCGAGCCGGCCGCCGGGCACCGTCCACAGCCCGACGCCGGGCGGGTTGCCGCGCTCGACGAGCAGCACGCGGCCCTCGCCGTCGAACACGAACGCGCCGACCGCGACGACAGGAGTCATCGCGCGCGCACCTGCTTCGGCTTGGCCGGGCGCTTGGTCGGCGCCGCGACCAGGGTCGCGCTCGGGCACACCGGCGCGAGCAGGCAGTGCTCGTGGTCGGGATTCTTGGCCATGCACACGCGGCGGCCGTGCCAGATCATGCGGTGCGCGAAGATCGTCCATTGCTCGCGCGGCAGGAGGCGCATCAGATCCTGCTCGATCTTCGCCGGCTCGGTCTCGTGTGTGAGGCCGAGCCGCTGGGCGACCCGCATCACGTGGGTGTCGACGACGACGCCCTCGTTCTTGCCCAGCGCGGTGCCGAGCACGACGTTCGCGGTCTTGCGCGCGACGCCCGGCAGCGCGACCAGCTCCTCCATCGTCTCCGGGATCTGCCCGCCGTGGCGCTCGACGCACGCGCGCGCCATGCCGATCAGGTTCTTGGCCTTCATCCGGTAGAAGCCGCTCTTGAAGATCATCGGCTCGAGCTCGGCCTGGTTCGCGCCGGCGAGCGCGCGCGGGTCCGGATATCTCGCGAACAGCGCCGGCGTGATCGTGTTGATCATCTTGTCGGTCGACTGGGCGGACAGGATCGTCGCGACCAGCAGCTGATACGCGTTCTGATGGTCCAGCTCGCAGACCGCATCGGGCCAGCGCTCGGCCAGCAGTTGTGCGATCCGCACCGCATGATCCGGGGTTGCGGTCGCCAGGCGGGCACGACGCGGGGCCGGTGTGCTATTCCGAGGGCGACCACCCATGGCGCGCCGTCACCGTATCATCTTCTTATGCGCAGCGTTCTCGCTCGCCGCGTGCAGTCACAAGAAAGAAGTCGAGCACGCCAAGCACTCGCTCTTCGACGCCGACTTCGCGATCGTCTACTCCGCCGCGCTCGAGGCCACGCGTAACCTCTATCCGCAGCTGAACGACAATCCGGGCCCCGGCAAGATCGCGACTGCCTGGCACCAGGTCTCGTACGGCAACAACCAGGACGAGCTGGCCAACCCGCGCACGCTCGCCGCCGGGCAGGGCGTGCAGACCGGCGCCGGCTCGACGGCCCGGATGTCGGGCGTCCCGACGCGGCTCGCGTACAAGCGCTACTTCATCCGCTTCGACGTCACCGTGCTCGGCGGCCGGCCCTGGCGCGTCAAGATGATCGGCCACGCCTCCGAGTGGGATCCCGGCGCGGCGCTGCCGTCCGAGCTGCGCGGCGCCCAGCGCCCGCCGTGGCTCGACGGCCGCATCGACGCGCTGACGCTCGCCATCTACAAGAAGATCAAGCGCTACGCGGTGCCGATGCGCGAGGAGGAGCCCGAGCTCTCGCCCCAGGATCAGGTACCGAAGACCGATCCGGCGCAGTTCGCGGGCGTGCCGGCGGGCGCCGCCAAGCGCCTCGCCGAGGTCAAGGATGCGCTCGCGCGCCGCGACTACGCCGCGCTCCGGCCGCAGCTCGCCGATGACATCGTGTGGAGCCTCGGTGGCGGCACCGGCGCCGACGTCGCGCTCGCGACGTGGCAGGCCGACCCGGCGACGTTCGAGGCGATGCAGGCCGTGATCGGAGCGGGCTGCGCGAGCCAGGGCAAGCAGGTCGCGTGTCCCGCCGGCACGCCCAAGCCGGGCGCCTACCAGCTCGTGCTCGAGCAGCGCGGCGACTGGAAGGTCACGTCGTTCGTGCGCGCCGAGTAGCGCGCGCTACGGCGTCGCGAACTCGACCGAGTCCATCGTCGCCTGGCAGCCACCGGCGACCGGGGCGCCGCTGTTGATGTCGACCTCGGCGAAGTGCAGGCCCTGCGCCGAGCCCATGATCGGCGGCGTCGTCGAGGTCAACGTCACCGTGCCGGCGTCGGCGAAGTAGAACTTCGACGGGCCCTGGCTCGCCACGATATCCGCGATGATGTGCACGCACAGCCCGCAGTTGTTGTAGTCGGCGTCGACGCCGCTGATCGTGTACGTGCCGGGCGCGACTCCGCCGATGAATGCACCGTTACCCGGTACGAGCTTGATGAAGAACGAGTCCTTCGGCGGCCCGGGATCGAGCGTGGCGGTGATCGTCGTCGCGCCCTGGTTCGAGCCGGCCGTGGCCGCGAGCGAGCCGACCGCGCCGTAGTCGCCGAGGATCAGGCAGCGCGCGGGGTCGAAGGCGTCGGCGGTCGTGGACGCGTCGGTCGTCGAGGGCGAGTCCGAGCACGCCGCGAGAAGCAGGATCGGGATGATTCGCCGCATGCTCCGAGCCTATCCCATCGGGTGCCCCCTGGGCTTGTCACTCCGTGCATGGGGTCTTGCGCGCCGGAATCAGCTTGCCCGGATTGAGGAGCCCGGTCGGATCCCACAGCGCCTTCCACTTGCGCTGCCACGCGAGCAGCTGCTCGCTCTGCTCCATGTGAACGAAGTCACGCTTGGTCAGGCCGATGCCGTGCTCGCCGGACAGCGTGCCGCCGAGCTCGATCGTGTGCGCGAACACACGCTCGGCCGCGCTCCACATCGTCGCGCGCACGGCCGGATCGGCCGGATCTTCGTTCGACAGCAGATTGACGTGCAGGTTGCCGTCGCCGGCGTGGCCGAACACCGCGATCCGGATGCCGGTCTCGTGCGACACGCGGTCGACGCGCGCGAGCATCTCGACGATCTTGCCGCGCGGCACGCAGACGTCCTCGTTGACCTTGATCCGGTAGCCTTCCTTGAGCGCCGGCGAGATCAGCCGCCGCGCCTCCCACACCGCGCGGCGCTCGTGCGCTTCGGTCGCGCCGAGCACATCGATCGCGCCGAGCGCGTCGCACGCGGCGCCGATCGCCTCCATCTGCGCCGGCATCGAATCGGCCGTGCCGTCGACCTCGATCAGCACGATCGCGCCCGCGTTCTCGGGGAACCGGTAGCGGCTCCGTGGCCGGATGTGATCGATCGACACGCGATCGGCGAGCTCGAGCACGCGCGGGCGCAGGCCGCTGCGGAGCAGCGTCGTGATCGCCTGGCCTGCCGTCGGCACGTCGGCGAAGACGCCGAGCACGGTCGCCGCCGCCGGGGGGCGCGGCAGCAGCTTGAGGGTCAGCTCGGTGATCACGCCGAACGTGCCCTCGGTGCCGACGAAGCCGGCGACGAGATCGTAACCGGTCACGCCCTTCGCGGTGCGCCGGCCGCAGCGCAGCACCTCGCCGCCCATCAGCGCGACCTCGAGGCCGAGGACGTACTCGCGGGTGACGCCGTACTTGAACGCGCGCGGACCGCCCGCGTTCGTCGCCGCGTTGCCGCCGATCGAGCAGAACTCGAGCGAGGCCGGATCCGGTGGATAGAACAGCTCCTGAGCCTCGACGGCCTCCTGGAGCCGGCCGGTGACGACGCCGGGCTCGACGACACACACGAGATCGTCGCCGTCGATCTCCTTGATCGTCTGCATGCGCTCGGTCGACAGCACGATGCCGCCGCTCACGGGCAGGGCACCGCCGACCATGCCGCTGCCGGCGCCGCGCGGCGTGACCGGGACCGCGCGCTCCGCGCAGATCCGTAGCACCGCGGCGACCTGCTCCGTCGAGCTGCACAGGACCGCGCACTCCGGCACGTGGAGCTCGGGGAGCGGGCTCTCGTCGCGCCCGTAGTCGTCGAGCTTCTCGTGACCGGGCCCGACGATCGCGTCGGCACCGAGCTCGCGCTCGAGGACCGAGACGATGCTCACGCTAGACGTTGAACGACGAGCCGCATCCACACGTCGACTTTACATTCGGATTCTGGAACTTGAAGCCCGCACCCTGCAGCCCTTCGACATAGTCGATCTCGGTGCCGACGAGGTACATGAGGCTCATCTCGTCGACCAGGCATTTCACACCCTGGACCTCGAACTGCCGATCGACCGCGGCGGGCTCGTCGAAGTAGAGGTCGTACGAAAAGCCAGCACACCCGCCACCGACGACGCGCAGGCGCAGCGCCATGTTGGACTCGATCCCTTCCGCCTCGCGGATCTCGTTAACCTTCGCGGCGGCCGTGGCGGTGATCTGGAGCATCGACTCCGGACCCGAGGGATCAGGCGAGCTGGAACCAGTTGCGAGAGCGGCGTCAGACATCGGGATGGACCTTACCCTCACGTGAGGGTTACGGCAAGAGGTGTGTTAAAACGGCGAGGTGCCCAGCTACGACGCGTTGCTCCGCGAGCTCCGCGGCCAGACTCCCGAGGTCGATGTCCAGGGGCTGGCGCGCGCGCTGGGCGAGCCGGTCCGGCCCGCGCTGATCGACTGCCGCGAGGCCGACGAGCACGCGCAGGGTGCGATCCCGGGTGCGGTGTGGATCCCGCGCGGCTTCCTCGAGTCGCGGATCGAGCAGGTCGTCCCCGACCGTGCGGCGCCCGTCGTCATCTACTGTGCGAGCGGCAACCGGTCGCTGTTCGCGCAGCGCACGCTCGCCGAGCTCGGCTACTCCGCCGTGCGCTCGCTCGGTGGCGGCTTCACCGCGTGGAAGCGCGCGGGGCTGCCCTGGCAGGCGCCCGCGGTGCTGCGCGCCGATCAGCAGACGCGCTACTCGCGCCACACGCTGCTCCCCGAGATCGGGATCGCCGGTCAGCAGAAGCTGCTCGCCGCGAAGATCGCGTGCATCGGCGCGGGCGGGCTGGGCTCGCCGTCGAGCATGTATCTCGCCGCCGCCGGCGTCGGCACGCTCGGCATCATCGACGATGATCTCGTCGACGCATCGAACCTGCAGCGCCAGATCCTGCACGGCACCGACCGGCTCGCGACCGCGAAGGTCGACAGCGCCGAGCGCACGCTGACGAACCTCAACCCCGACGTCCGGGTGACCAAGCACCGCGTGCGGCTGACCGGCGCGAACGCACTCGAGCTGCTCGCCGGCTACGACGTGATCATCGACGGCGCCGATAATTTTCCGACGCGCTACCTGGTCAACGACGTCGCGCTGCGGCTCGGTACGCCGGTCGTCCACGCCTCGATCTTCCGCTTCGAGGGCCAGCTCACCGTGTTCCCGGGACAAGGCGCGCCCTGCTACCGCTGCCTGTTCCCGCAGCCGCCGCCCGCCGCCGATGCACCGTCGTGTGCGGAGGCCGGCGTGCTCGGCGTGTTGCCGGGCGTCATGGGAGTGCTCCAGGCGACCGAGGCGCTCAAGCTCGTGCTCGGGCTCGGCGACACGCTCGCCGGCCGGCTGCTCGTCTACGACGCCCTCGCGGCGCGGTTTCGCGAGCTCAAGCTCCGCCGCGACCCGAGATGCCCGACGTGCGGCGACGGTGTCGATCGCGCCGCGATCGAGCTCGTTGACTACGAGCAGCTCTGCGCGGGACCGGCTCAGTAGAGTACACTCGACGAGCGTTGATCGCCGCCGGGCAATCGATCGGCAGCTACCGCATCCTCCAGAAGATCGGGACGGGCGGCATGGGAGCCGTGTACCTCGCCGAGCACCCGCTGATCGGCAAGAAGGTCGCGCTCAAGGTGATCCACCGCGAGCTCGCGACGAACAAGGAGGTCGTCCAGCGCTTCTTCCAGGAGGCGAAGGCGGTCACCCGGATCGGCAGCGAGCACATCGTCGAGATCCACGACTTCGGCCAGACCCCCGAGGGCGACCACTTCTACATCATGGAGTACCTCGAGGGGCAGACCCTCGCGTCGGTGCTCGCGAACGAGCGCGTGCTCGACATCATGCGCGCGCTCCACATCGGCGCGCAGATCGGGGCGGCGCTCGCGTCGGCGCACGCGGCCGGCGTGATCCACCGCGACCTCAAGCCCGACAACGTGATGCTGACGACGCGGCTCGGCGATCCGAACTTCGTCGTGCTGCTCGATTTCGGGCTCGCGAAGATGTTCGTCGGCGGCGGCCAGAGCGCGGTCAAGACCGCGGCGGGCGTGCTGCTCGGCACGCCGCAGTACATGTCGCCGGAGGCGTGCGAGAGCAAGGGCAACCTCGATCACCGCACCGACATCTACGCGCTCGGCATCCTGCTGTTCCAGATGATGACCGGCATGCTGCCGTTCGACGGCGAGACGATGGGCGAGGTGCTCGTCAAGCAGGTGACGCAGCTGCCGCCGCCGCCGCGCGGCTACAACCCGAGCATCCCGCCCAGCGTCGAGCAGATCGTGCTGCGTTGCCTGGCGAAGAACGTCGACGCGCGGTTCCCGACGATGCTCGCACTCCGCGAGGCGCTGCTCGATCCCGAGGCCTACCTGCGCGGATCGCCGCCGATCTCGCCGGCACGCTCGCTCGCGCCCGGCGAGGCGAAGGTCGATGCGAAGACCGTGATGCAGTACGCCGCGCAGGAGCAGCGCGCGAAGCTCGGCGGCTCGACGGGACCGAACCCGGCACTGCCGCTGCCGGCGCCGGCGCCCTCGCTGCCCGGCAACGCCGGCGCGAAGACGATGATCGCGGATCCCGGGATGGCGCGGCCGCCGCAGCCCCCCCAGGCTCCCCAGGCGCCGGAGATGGTCGCGCCGGCGCAGCCGAAGCTGAACACGATGCGGATCGCGACGCCGCTCGGCTACTCGTCGCGGCCACCGCGCAAGCTGTGGCCGATCGTGCTCGTGGTCGCGCTGCTGCTCGGCCTCGGTGGCGGGGCCTTCGCGGTCGCCTGGTTCGGCAAGCACGACGGCGCGGGGACGAGCCCGGCGGCCGTCGCCGACGCCGCGATCCCTCGCGATGCGGCGATGGCGGCGATGCACGCGCCAGCACCGCCCGTCCAGGTCCGGCCGGATGCCGCGGCCGCCGGCAGCGCGGCGCCGCCTCCTGCGCCCGCGATGGCGACCCTCGTCATCGACAGCACCCCGCAGGGCGCCGACCTGATCGGTCCCGACGGCACATCGCTCGGCACCACGCCGGCGAAGCTGTCGCTGCCGATCTCGGATCTGCCGCAGCAGTTCGAGCTGCGCCTCGCCGGCTACAAGAAGGAGACCCGGCAGGTGGTGGTCACCGGCAATACCGTGATCACGGTGATGCTCGACCGCATCCGCGTGCCGAGCAGCGGGACGAAGCACCGCGGCAGCGATCACGCGCCCCGCCCGGGCAACGAGCTGATGAACCCCGACGACCTGTAGGTCGGGTGCGAGCTTCCCACAGTCGCCGCCCGCGCCGGCGATGGGCATCCTGGCTTGCTCTGCGGCGGGCGGCTGGGCATGCTGGGGCATGATCCTCGCCGTGGTGGCCGGTCTGGCCGTGCTCGCGCTCGCCGCCTGGATCACCGGGCGTGCCGCGAGGGCCGAGGTCGTGCGCGAGGCGAGCCGCGCGGTCGACGACGCCCGCATGCAAGTGGCCGCCGAGCGCAAGGCGGCCGAGCTCGCCGCCACGGCGCAGCGCACCGCGATCGAGTCGGCGGCGCGCTCCGAGGCGCTCGATGCGATCGCGAGGATCGACGAGGAGCTCGCCGAGCGCGAGGCGCGCCTGGCCGCGCGCGAGGATGCGCTGCGCGGCACCGAGAATGAGGTCGCGCAGCTCGCGGGCGCGCTCGAGCAGCGCGAGGCGCAGATCGCGCAGGTCCAGCGCGACGTGCAGTCGCGGCACGATCGCGCGCGCGGCCTCGACAAGGACGTCCAGCGCAAGCGCGAGGCGGTGCGCAGCGAGCTCGAGTCGCGCGCCGGCATCCAGACCGCCGAGCTGATCCGCCAGATGTCGGCGGTGTGGATCGACGATGCACGCGCCAGCGCGGCCGCGCTCGTCCGCACGACCGAGCAGTCGACCGCGGATCCGCAGCACGACCGCGAGGCACGCCGGGTCATGGAGATCGCGGCGGCGCGCTGCAGCATGCACTTCCTCACCGAGCGCAACCTGTCGACGCTGCGGGTCGGTCCCGACATCGTCGCGATCCTGCTCGACGAGAACGCGGCGATCCACGGCGCGCTCGAGCGCGTCGCGGGCGTCCAGCTCCAGATCAACGACGACAAGGATGTCGTCCGTCTCGACGGCCTGGACGGCGTCGGTCGCGAGGTCGTGCGCCGTGCGCTCGGCCGCATGATCAAGAAGCCGGAGACGATCGACGCCGCGCGCAAGGCGCCGGACGAGTGGGCCGCGAAGGCGCGCGAGCACCTCGAGCAGGAGATCCGCTCGCTCGGCAAGAAGGCGTTCTCGGCGCTCGGCATCCAGAAGGCACATCCCGAGATCGTCGACCTCGTCGGCGCGCTCAACTTCCGGACGAGCTACACGCAGAACCAGTGGCTGCACGCCGTCGAGGCGAGCTTCCTCGCCGGCATGATGGCGGCCGAGCTCGGGCTCGACGAGAAGCTGGCGCGCCGCGCGACGCTCATGCACGACATCGGCAAGGCGCTCACCCACAAGATCGAGGGTAGCCACGCGGTGATCGGCGCGGAGATCGCGCGCCGGCTCGGCGAGTCCGAGGTCGTCGCCAACGCGATCGGCTCGCACCACGCGGATGAGCCGGCGAACTCGGTCTACGCGTACCTGGTCGCGGCGTCCGATGCGATGAGCGGTGCGCGGCCCGGTGCGCGTCGCGAGCAGACGGAGGGCTTCTCGACCAAGCTCGAGGATCTCGAGCGCATCGGCATGCAGCGTCGAGGCGTCAGCCACGCGCACGCGGTGCACGGTGGCCGCGAGCTGCGCGTGTACGTCAGGGAGCGCGACGTCGACGACCTCACCGTCGTCGAGATGTCGACGGAGATCGCGAACCAGATCGCCGAGGAGATGACGTTCCCCGGTCAGATCAAGGTCACGGTCATCCGCGCGTTCGAAGCGACGTCGACCGCGAACTGAGCGGGCGAGCACGACACACTGCACACCGCGACGAGCGGCTGTGCATCGCGTGCGCCTGGGCGCGTACGGGAGTTGCGATGCCTGCACGTGCGCGCCGGGGCACAGCGGATGCACACGTCCGCGCAGACTCAATCAACGAGGGAACCATGGCGAATCAGCAGGGCAATGGTCGCAACGTTGCGATGCCCGACGAGAACCGGCCGAGCTGGCGTCCGCAGGACGACAGCAATGCGCGCAACCGCCGCATGATGAGCGACGACGACGATCGCGAGCGCATGTACCGCAACGATCGCGACGACGACTACCTGCGCGATCGCGAGCGGTTCGGCTCGTACTGGGACGATCGAAGCAGTCGCTCGGATCGCGACGAGGGCTATCGCACGAGCGATCGCTACGAGGATCTGCCGCGCGATCGCGAAGGTCGCAATCGCTCGGTCGGCGGCGGCGGCGGCTACGGCCACGGCGAGTACCGCGGCGGCGAGTATCGCGGCGGCGACTACCGCGGCGGCGGGTACCTCGGCCAGTCTGGCCAGCAGATGGGCGGCGGCTCGAGCTACGGTGATCAGAGTATCGGCGGCTCGACGGGACGCTATGGCCACCAGGAGGGCGGGATGTACGGCCACGGTGCCGGCAGCTGGGGCGGCTACGGCAACATGGGGATGGAGAGCGAGCGCAGCATGCACGGTATGGGCTACGGCTCGCGCACCATGGCGGACGACTTCGGCCCGCGGGGCGGCACGTACGGCTCGCCGCCGGTCGGCGCCGCACAGTCCGGCTGGAACCAGCAGCGCATGCGCAACTTCGATCAGCAGACCCGCTATGGCTCGCAGGGGTATCAGGGGTGGGGACAGGAGCAGGACCGGCAGAGTCACCGCGGCAAGGGCCCGTCGGGCTACATGCGCTCGGACGAGCGCATCCGCGAGATGGTGTGCGAGGCGCTGACCGAGGATCACAACGTCGACGCGTCGAACATCGAGGTCACGGTCAAGAGCGGTGACGTCACGCTCGCCGGGACCGTCGATGATCGCATGCAGAAGCGGATGGCCGAGGATTGTGTCGAGCAGGTCGCGGGCGTCAAGGACGTCCAGAATCAGCTCCGGGTCGGTGGCGACAAGAAAGTCTCTGGTAAGGAGACCGAGTTGCCGGCGAACCAGGAGAAGCGTCACCGCGCGTGACGCGCGGCTCACCGCGCGTAGCGTGACGGCACGCTGTAGACGACGTGCTCGTTCGTTGGCGAGCAAGTCGTCGGCCGGGCAGGGGCGAGTGACGGCGCCCCTGCCTGGCTTTTTTTATGCACCACCGTCTCGTCGCCATGGTGCCGTACTTCGAATACGACGATGATCCGAAAAAGCCGCGCCCGGTGCTCGTCGACCGCAAGCGGGAGGGCCGGATGGAGGTCGACGAGTCGCGCAAGGACGCGGAGCGCGACCATCACCGTCACGTCCACGTGCGCTGCTGATGCTCGACCGCGTCGCGATAACGGCCTCGCCCGTGCGCGTGCTGTTCGTCGCCGTGGCGGTGTGGCTCGGCGCGAAGGCCGATCTGTTCGCGCCGGTGATTCCCGACGGGACGCCTGCGCTCGGCGCGGTGGCGGGGGCCTGCTGTCAGCGCTGCGCCGACGATGAGCCGCAGCCGCGCGCCGCGATCCGCACCCGCACGCCGGGCCTGCAGCAGCGATTTCTGACCCGCGACGTCGTCGCACCGCATGCGGTGCGGCAGCTCAGGCAGTAGCCGACCGCGAGCTGCGCTCCTCGAGCATGCGCTCGATGTGGTCGTACCCCGCAGCGGCACCGCTCTCCATGCCCGACGCGAGCACGATGTCGCGCGTCTCCTTGCTGTCGTAGCTGGCGACGAGCTTCATGGTCGTCGTGCCGCCGCGCTCGGTGAATGTCGTCGTGACGAGCGACGGGTGCTCGCGGGCACCCGGGACGTCGAAGATCTCCGTGAACACGATCTTCTCCGGCACCACGATCTCCTGGTGCACGCCGGTGAACGGCACCTCGGTGCCATCCGGCGTGCGGCCGACGTAGCGATACGCACCGCCGACGCGGAGGTCGACCTCGCACACGATCACCTCGAGATGACCGGAGCCCCACCACTGCTTGATGTGCTCGGGCCGCGTGAACATCTCCCACACGAGCGCGCGAGGCGCCGCGAAGTCACGCGTCATCACGATCTCGCGATCCGACGGCGTCGTGATCACCAGCTTATTTCTTTCGCTCATCTTCCTTGTCCTCCGGTTGCAGCGTCCTCAGGTACTCGTCGAGATGATCGAAGCTGGCCTCCCAGAACCGACGGTAGCTCGCGAGATAGTCGGCCACCTCCCGGAGCGGGCGCGCGTCGAGCTTGCACGGCCGCCACTGGGCGTCGCGGCCGCGAAGGACGAGGCCGGCGCGCTCGAGCACCTTGAGGTGCTTGGAGACCGCCGGCAGGCTCATCTCGAACGGCGCCGCGAGCTCGGTGACCGAGGCCTCGCCCTCGGCGAGCCGGGCGAGGATGGCGCGCCGGGTCGGATCGGAGAGGGCAGCGAACGTGGCGTCGAGATTCCGGGACATCTTCGATTTAACCTCGTGGTTAATTAACCTTTAGGTTATGCGAGGCCGGATGTCAATCGCACGTAAAGGTGAGGTTTCGGATTGACAGTCAGCATGCTGCCGACCATAGTGCGTTCAGCTAGATAGAACCTTACGTTGACGTAAGGGTTTGATGATGCAGGACGGGAGCACCTCCAACAAGACCGACAAGCTGATGCGTGTCGGCGAGCTCGCGAAGGCGGTCGACAAGACTGTCCGGGCGATGCACCTGTACGAGGAGCTCGGACTGCTCGAGCCGCGGGCTCGTTCGGACGGTGGCTTTCGGCTCTACGGGCCCGAGGCGGTCGACCGCATCCGCTGGATCGTCAAGCTGCAGGCGATCGGCTTCACGCTCGCCGAGATCCAGGGCTTTGTCCGCGACTTCCAGAGCGCCGGCTCGGCGCCCGAGGCGACCGCTCGCGTGCGTGCGCTGTTTCACGAGAAGCAGCAGCAGATCCGCGAGCAGATCGTCCAGCTCTCGGTGATCGAGAACGATATCAGCGAGGCGCTCGACTACCTCGATTCCTGCCAGACCTGCTCGAGCGACTACGCACCGACCGAGTGCGGCGTCTGCGATCACCAGGGTCACCACAAGGGCGAGGCGCCGCCGCTGTTTGCCGGTCTGTCCAAGCGGACGGCCGACGAGCGCGACCGCGAGTTCGACGTCCCGGTGACCGTGCTCTCCCGCGATCCGCTGCCATCCCGCGAAGGAAACAACTGATGTCCGAGGTCAAGACCCCCATCTTCATGGACAACCACTCGACCACGCCGGTGGATCCGCGCGTGCTCGAGACGATGCTGCCCTACTTCACGGAGCACTTCGGCAACGCGGCGAGCCGCAACCACGTGTTCGGCTGGACGGCGGAAGCAGCGGTGGAGAACGCGCGCAACCAGGTCGCGTCGCTGATCGGCGGCGACGGCAAGGAGATCGTGTGGACGAGCGGCGCGACCGAGTCGAACAACCTCGCGATCAAGGGTGCCGCGAGCTTCCTCGCGAAGCAGGGTAACCACATCATCACCGTCGAGACCGAGCACAAGAGCGTGATCGACACCTGCAAGCGCCTCCAGCGCGAGGGTTGCGAGGTCACGTATCTGACGCCGCGCAAGGACGGCATCGTCACCCCCGAGATGGTGACCGCGGCGATGACCGACAAGACCGTGGTCGTCAGCATCATGCTGGCGAACAACGAGATCGGCGTCGTCCAGGACGTGAACGCGATCGGTGCGGCGATCAAGCTGAAGAACAAGAAGACCTTGTTCCACATCGACGCGGTGCAGGGCGCCGGCAAGGTCCCGTTCGACGTCCACGCGGCGAAGGCCGACCTCGTCTCGGTCAGCGCGCACAAGATGTACGGCCCGAAGGGCGTCGGTGCGCTGTGGGTGCGCCGCAAGCCGCGCGTCCGCATCGATCCGTTGATCGATGGCGGTGGGCACGAGCGCGGCATGCGCTCGGGCACGCTGGCGGTGCCGCTGATCGTCGGCTTCGGCAAGGCTGCCGCGCTCGCGAAGGAAGAGATGGCGGCCGAGGCGGTCAAGCTCGCCGCGCTGCGCGACCGGCTACATCGCGGCATCACGTCGCGGCTCTCCGAGGTCTACCTCAACGGCTCGCTCGAGCAGCGGCTGCCCGGCAACCTCAACATCTCGTTCGCGTTCGTCGAGGGCGAGAGCCTCCTGATGGCGCTCAAGGACGTCGCGGTGTCGAGCGGCTCGGCGTGTACGTCGGCCTCGCTCGAGCCGAGCTACGTGCTGCGCGCGCTCGGCGTCGGCGACGATCTCGCCCACACCTCGATTCGCTTCGGCATCGGTCGGTTCAACACCGAGGCCGAGATCGACTATGTCATCGACCTCGTGGTGAAGTCGGTCGAGCGGCTGCGCACGCTGTCGCCGCTCTGGGAGATGCATCAGGAAGGGATCGACATCAACTCGATCCAGTGGACTCCGCACTGAGGCCAGAGAGAGAACACCCATGGCGTATTCAGAAAAAGTCATCGAACACTACGAGAACCCGCGCAACGTCGGCACCTTCAGCAAGGAGGCGGACGATGTCGGGACGGGCCTCGTCGGCGCGCCGGCGTGCGGCGACGTGATGCGCCTGCAGATCAAGGTCAAGGACGGCCGCATCGAGGATGCCAAGTTCAAGACCTTCGGCT
>DAIRFU010000458.1:0-5909 GCA_036794935.1 Kofleriaceae bacterium
GAGTGCTGTCACCGCGGCTGGGGCACGAGCGTGATCATCGGGGTCGCCGGCGCGGGGCAGGAGATCACGGCGCGGCCGTTCCAGCTCGTCACCGGGCGCGTGTGGAAGGGCACCGCGTTCGGCGGTGCGCGCGGCCGCACCGACGTCCCGCGCATCATCGACTGGTACATGGACAAGCGGATCGAGATCGACTCGATGATCACGCACAAGCTGCCGCTCGAGCGGATCAACGACGCGTTCGATCTCATGCACGCGGGCACGTCGATCCGCGCTGTCGTCGAGTACTGACGCGCCGGCAGTCTCAGCGCACGCCGACCGGCATCGGTACGAAGATGTACGGTGCCATCCAGGTCATGCTCACATAGACGCCCGCGCCGCGGTCGATCGCCTGCAGCTCGGGCAGCCGGTTCGCGATCCACGCAGCGGCGCGGCGCAGGAACGCGGCGGCCGGACCGACATCGGCGGCGATCGATGCCGCGACCGTCGCCGACTCGATCGCCTCTCCACTCCACGCGCCGAGCGCCACGTGCGGGAGCTCGAGCTCGAACCCCCACCAGTAGCCGTGACAGAGCACCGTACCCGACGGCGACTCGCGGCCGCGCCGCGTGCGCTCGAGGACTGCCTCGAAGTTGTCGAGCACGGCGCCGGTGGCCTCGACGCGGGCGCGGAACTCCGCGTCACCTCGTACACGCTTCACCAGCTCGCCCAGAACGGCGCGCCAGCGCTCGTCCGCGTCGTCTTGCCGCAGCATCAACGTGCTCGGCAGGTCGCCGCGAGCGAGGCTCGCGTCCGACCAGGAACCCAAAACCCGCCGCCCGGCCCCGTGTGAAAACGGTAGGTACCGTGCGCACCCATGCGCTTCCTACCTTCAGCAACGTCCATGCCGGCGGGCAGGTGCCTGGTCTGGGTTTGCTGCGGGGTAGCTGTCCACTCCAGAGGACAGAATGAAGTTTCCCGTCCTCTGTCGTGGATGATCGGGTGAGGCTTCGTCGATGATGATGGACGGTGATGTCGCAAGAGTGGAACGGTGTGGACGCGAGCGAGCGCACGTTTTATCGCCGCCTGCTGGAGCTCGGCGCCCAGCGCGAGATGGAGCCGCTGCTCGATGAGGCGCTCGCGCTGATCGTGGACGTCACCGCGGCGACGACCGCGTACCTCGAGGTCTATGACGAGGACACCGACCAGCGGTTCTGGCGCGGCCACCGCCTCGATGAGAAGGACCTCGAGGCGATTCGCACCTCGGTCTCGCACGGCATCATCGCGCGCTCGATCGCGGAGGGCCGCACCGTCGAGACGCCGTCGGCGCAGGGCGACGAGCGGTTCGCCGATCTGGGCAGCGTGCAGCGCAACGCGATCGGTGCCGTGCTGTGCGCGCCGATCGGTTCGCCGCCGATCGGCGTGGTCTATCTCCAGGACCGCACGCGGCCCGGATCGTTTGGCGAGCGCGACCGCGAGCACGCCGAGCTGTTCGCGCGTCAGCTCGCGACCGTCGCCGATCGGTTGCTCGCGATGCGGCCACGCCGGCACACCACGGACCACACCGCCGAGATCCGGACTCGTCTCCACTGCGCAGAACTGATAGGGCGCTCACGTTCTCTGGCGCGTGTGTTGCAATCTGCCTCGCTCGTGGCGCCGCTCGATGTTGATGTCCTGATCACCGGGCCCTCGGGGACGGGGAAGAGTGCGCTCGCCCGGACGATCGCGAGCAGCGGCATGCGCGCCGGCAAGCCGTTCGTCGAGGTGAACTGCGCCGCGATTCCGGAGGGCCTGATCGAGAGCGAGCTATTCGGCGCCGAGCGCGGCGCGCACTCGACCGCGACGCGCAAGGTGATCGGCAAGGTGGCGGCGGCAGAAGGCGGCACGCTGTTCCTCGACGAGATCGGCGAGCTGTCGGCACCGGCGCAGGCAAAGCTGCTGCAGCTGCTGCAGGCGCGCGAGTACAGCCCGCTCGGCTCGGCGACGACGGTGCACGCGGACATCCGCGTGATCAGCGCGACCAACGCGAACCTGCGCGCGGCGGTCAGCAAGGGCACGTTCCGCGAGGACCTCTACTACCGCGTCCACGTGCTGCCGCTCGAGATGCCCGGGCTCGCCGAGCGTCGCGACGATATCCCCGAGCTGGTCGAGCACTTCTGCACCGCGACCTGCAAGAGGCACGGGTTTCCCGAGCTGTCGGTGTCGCGGCGCGCGACGGCGGCGTGCCGCGAGGCCGCGTGGCCCGGCCACGTGCGGCAGCTCGAGCACGCGATCGAGGCCGGTGTGATCCGCGCGCAGGGCGAGAAGTCGAAGGTGCTCGAGGCGCACCACGTGTTCCCGGAGGCGGAAGCGCCCGACGAGCGCCCGCTGACATTTCACGAGTCAACACGCCGTCACCAGAAGCGCCTCGTCCGGGAGGCGCTCGAGCGGCACGACTGGAACGTAGCAGCGGCCGCGCGCGAGCTCGATCTCGCACGGTCGTATGTCTACAACTTGATTCACGAGCTCGGGCTCGAACGTTCGAGCTGAGTTACCGACATCGTCCGTAGTTCTCTAGCCGGCGTACGCGGGGGCGTGCGTCAAGGGGGTCGTATGGCTGCAAATCAGTTGTTGTTCACGGGTGTGCCTGCGTTCGTGGGCGAGGTGCTTGGGCCCACCAAGGTGCGGTTCTTCGTCGACGAGAACGTCTTCGATCCGAAGCAGCGTATCGAGGTGGATCTCGCGAAGAATCCACTCGCCGTACAACCGGCAGCGTGGGGAACGGAGGTGGACGTCGATTCGCAGACGACGGGGGGCTACACGACCATCGGGCCGGCGTTTCACCGCGGCCCGCACGTGGGGCTCGCGTATCTCTCCGAGCGACTCGTGACGCGGTACGCGACACTGCTCGCGAGCTGGCCGCCCGCGCCCGACACGAAGTACCAGTTCCAGGCGCTCGTGCGCGAGTCCAACGGAGCGATCGCGCGTTATCACGGCTTCAAGGCCGAGGTCGTGAGCGCCGCGGTCGGCTCTCTCGTGCAAGTCGCGTTCGTCCGGCCCGGGACGAAGATAGCCGACCGCCCAGGCAGATGGATCGATCTCGCCGACCCGACGATATGCGACGCGCCGGCAAACGGGTTCACGACCATCTCGTCGTCGTCGGCGGTGGGCAGTGTTGGTGCGGTGTTTCTGTCTGCAGAAGCGATCGCGCTGGACGGTCCACGCTACGGGAAGTACCCGAGGTATCTCGGCTGGTGAACCGCTTGCCGAGGCTCAACCTGGTGAGCGGTCATGACGATAGAGAGCTCGATCTGATCCGTGGGACGCTCGTGATGTTCGAGGTCGTGGCGGGCTGCGATGCACTCGCCATGGTCTTGCACGTGCTCGCCGAGCGAGGTGCTCGGGCCGAGGTTCTCGACTTCGTCGGCCACAGTCGCTTCCCTGGTTTCCTGGCGCTCGGGAGCTGGGTCATCGACGATAGCCCGCAGACGGCCGCGTCCTTTGGCTACGTGCTGCGACCCTTGTTCGATCGACTCGGCATCGAACAGATCCGGCTGCTCGGGTGCTCGACCGCGGCCAGCGAGCCTGCGCGCGGCGCGATGCAGCGTATCGCGCGAGCCACTGGCCGTGAGGTGTTCGGCAGCCGTACCAACCTCAGCTCGCGTGATTACGGGCCGGATGGTTTCATCAGCGATCACGCACTCGTCTCGTCGAGCGTGATCGCGCGCGAGCGGGGTTGCGCGATTTCACTCGGCCACGCAGCGCAAGCCGAGATCGAATGACCGGAACGTCGACGCGCGCATGTTCGGAAGCGCGAGCACGGTGCTGACGGTGTCACTCGTGCACATCCCCCAGCTGCAGCCACGCGTCAGGTAGAAGCCCGGTTGCGCCTCCGATCGTGTCCACTCCTGGACGTTCCCGCCGAGGTCGAGAATGCCGTACGGACTGCGGTCACCTGGCGTCGTTCCGATCGACGCCGACGCCTGCTCGCCGGTGTCCTTCAGGTTCGCCTCGATCCTGCCAGGCAGGCCCCACGGCACGGTGCGCCGCGGGTTCGAATTCGGCCGTCCGCGAACGTCGAGTCCACCCCGCATGGCCTTCTCCCACTGCTCATCCGAGGGCAGCACCTTGCCCATGAAATTGCAGTACGCTCGCGCCTGAGACCACACGACCTGCGTCACCGGAGCATCGGGCTTGTCAGCGCCGCGCAGCTCTCGCAGACCCGGGTACGCGGGCATGCTGACCGCGCTCGACTGGGCAGAGCTGGTGAACATGCGAAATGCAGCGTTGGGCACTTCGGTGCGATCCATCGCAAAGGTTCGCAGGTCCACGATGCGCTCGGGCGGGAGGTCCTCGATCGCGATGCCCTCGATGGCCGCGATGAGTGGCACGCCGCTGCCGCCGCTGACGTAGGGGCCCGCCGCGATCTCGATCATGCCACGCCGTGTCGCCGCGCAGGTCGGAACCAGCACCCGGACGGTGGGGGGCCGGTCGCGTTGCGCGTAGCCGGGTAGCCGCGCGAGCGGGACGACCGATGGCCTGCAACCCGGGCGTGACACGACGAGGACAGCCTTGCCGCCATGGGCCTCGACCTTCCATGCACGGGCGAGCGGGTCGACGCTGGCGGCCGGGCTGCGCGTGACCACCAGCGGCGTATCGCCAGCGGCGAGCTCGTCCTCGCTCGCTGGTTCGAAGAGCTCCCATACGACGTGGGTGGGCTGAACGTAGATCGGCGCGAGCGTGGTCGGATTCCAATCAAACGCGCGTAGCTCGAGGATGAACATCCCGAGATCCGCCTTGCTCAGCAACGCTTCTTGCTGGCGTTGCTGATGCTCAGCAAACCAGCGCAGTGCGAGAAACCCCGCGATCGAGAGCGCGACGGCGACGCTGGCAAAGATAGCGAGCCATCGCCGTCGAATCGCGCGCTGCGAACGGTTGACGAGCGCCTTGGGGGACCACCTCACCGCGCCGCGCTTGGCCCACTCGCGCTCGAGGTCGTCGATCGCGGCCGCATGGCCCTCGAGCTCGCGCAGTTCGGCCGCGCCCAAAAGGCTGGGCCGCTCGCCGCGCGAGCCGCGCAGGTGATGCCGCACGATGTCGAGCGCGCGCTGGCGCGCGAGGTCCTGGCGGTCACTCCACGCCAGCACCCGCGGCACGAGGCTGTCGTGCACGAGCTCCCACGCGGGCTGACCGCTCGCCGCACGGAGCGGCACGATGACGCCGCGCTGGCGCAGTGCCTCGAGCACCGGCGCGAGCCGGACCTCCGATGGCAGGCGCTCCGCGAGCTCGCCATCGGTGCGCACCGCGCGCGTGCGATCACTCTCGACGAGCGCGAGTAGCACGCGACGCGCGCTCGCGACGAGCTCGGCCGGCAACTCGGTCTCGAGCACGCGATCGAGATAGTCGCGCACGATCTCGTCGAGGCCACCGACCTCCTGGTAGTGGCGCACCGCGAGCGCCTCCTCGCCAGAGCCGAGCTGGTCATAGAGCGCCGAGCACGCGAGCTGGAGGTGCGGTGGATAGATCGCACGCTCCGCGGCCCAGCGCATCTCGGTAGCGAGCAGCGACGCGGCGCGCTCGAGATCGGCGAGCAAGGCCGCGAGTAGCGGCTCCTCGATCGTGATCCGACGCTCGATGAGGGGGCCGATGATCGCTTCGCGCGCACCCGCGGGGGTGAGCGGTCCGAGCCGGAGCACGTTGCTTGCTCCGGCGAGCTGCGCGAGCAGGCTCGCGAGCACGTCGTCGCGCACGCTCAGCACGATGCCGATCTCGAGCTCCGCCGCCGCGGCTTCGAGGTCGCGCAACGCGCCGGCGAACGCCGGGTGCGTGATTGCCGCCTCGACCTGATCGACGATCACGACGAGGCGCTTGCTCTCGCGCGTGATGCGCAGTGCGGCGGCGGCTGCTGGCGTCTCGCCGTCGGGCCCGATCGCGCGGGCAAGATCCGGCGGCTC
>DAIRFU010000459.1:0-5901 GCA_036794935.1 Kofleriaceae bacterium
CGGCGGCGCCGGCCGCGGCGATGGAGCTCGGTCGCGACGTCCTTCGCGAGCTTGTCGGTCATGGTCTGGCCTCCACGCTGGGATCGACGAGAACAGCGAGCGCGTGCTGGTCGGAGAGGCAGCGATCGATATCGCGCCGCAGACCCTCGTAGAGCGCATGCGGCAGGTCCGCGAGGTGCTGGTCGGGCGCGATGATCACGAGGTAGCGCGAGAGATCGGGCAACCCGAGCTGCACCGCGATCACGCGGCACACGCGCAGCTCCGCCGCACGCTCCCCCAGGTACGCGACCGCGACGTCCGGATCGGGGCTGTGCTCGAGCAGCGGCGTGTCGAGCTTGGTGACCTGGTTGTCGACCTCGAGGCCGGTGAGTGTGCCGGCTGCCGCGACCCGCACGACGACGTACGGCCGCGCGGCGAGCTGCTGGCCGAAATTGGCGAGCGCAGCGGCGTGGAGCTGCGCGGACGCGAGCTTCACGGCAGGCGGCTCCGCGGGCCTGGCCGGCGCCGGCGCGGGTGGCGGCTGCGCGGTGGCCGCGGCGGCGGCTTGCTGCACGGCGGCCGTGCGGATGAGCGCGGCGAACACGAGGATGAACAGGACGTCGAACAGCGACGTCAGGTCCGGCCCGGCGTGCACGTAGCGGCGCCGCGATTTCACTCGGCCGGCTCCGCGGTGGCGCTGCCAACGGCGGGACCCGCCGCGCGGCGCCGGGCGTCCCACGCCTCGAGGTTCTTGTCGGCGGCATCGATCCAGGCGGGCAGCCTGATCCCGAAGCTCGCGGACAGAAAGATGCTGAAGGCGAGGCCGACGACGGTGGTCCACACGCCAAGCGCGAGCGGGCCGAGCAGCTTCGACAGATCGTCACCGGTGTACGCGAGCGAGAGGCCGATCGCGAGCACCGTGCCGAGCAGGCCGAGCTGGCGCAACAGATCGCACCAGAACGCGAGCGCGGGCTCGAGCCGGAACGCGCGCATCTGCCAGCTCCGCACCTGCTTCTGCGCCCACGCCGCGTCCTTCGCGCTCAGGATCGCGTGTGCCTCGTCGCGCAGCGCCTGCTGCTCGAGGTTCGCCGGCTTGCCGCCCGCCACCAGCTCGCTGCCGAGGTAGTCGGTCAGCGACTTGACCCAGGCGAGCTCGCGCCGCAGGTGGAGCCACGCGGCCGCGAACACGAGCACGATGAACGCGCACGCGGCGATGGTGAGGCCCCAGCCGCTGATGAACGCTTGCATGCGGGCTCGATGGTATCGCAGGGCTGTCCGGCGCGCCTATCGCACACGGACCACGCGGCTCACAGGCGAAATTCGGCGCCCGCCGATACGCCGAGGCCGAGCTGCGGCTCCGCACCCGGGCCGTTGCTGAACCGGGCGAGCCCGAGCACGAGCTCGGCCTGGCCGACGATCGCGACGCCCTCGGCGACCGACACGCGCACGCCACCACCGACGTGCAGCGGGAACGCGATGCCGGTGATGCCGTCGTCGGCGAAGCGCACGACCGCGACACCGAGCCCGGCGCGCGCGAACGGCCAGAACCGATCGTGGCCGGCGAAGAACCGGCGCACGTTCGCGGACACCTCGACCGCATAGCCATCGGCGAGGCCGTGATCGCAGAGCACCGCGTCGCTGCGATCGCGAAAGCACTCGGCGCCGCCGCCGCCGAACACGAAGCTCGCGCTGCCGTCGAACCAGTCCTGGCTCGAGAGCTGATAGAGATAGTCGCCCGCGACGCGCAGCCCGCCCGCGGTCGTGCGGCCGCCGATCGCGACCCCGAGCGACGCGGCGATCGCCTGATCGGTCATGTCGGCAGGCGCGAGCCCGCCTGCCTCCACCGGCGCCGCCTCGTCGGTCGGGACCTCCTGCGCGTGCGCGACGGTGGTCAGCAGGACGAGCGCGCCCGCGACGATCAGCCGCCTCGGCATACCATCCGCTTTCCGTCGCCGCCGCGCGCGTCGCGCTCCTTGCAGGTGTAGCCGGCGCCGAGGAAGCCGCACTCGCCATCGATCCCGCACGCGAACGCGCACACGCCGCCCTCCTCCTCGAGGCAGACCGCACCCGACGGGCAGTCGGCGTCGATCTCGCACGCGACGGTGCAGAACCCGTCGGGCCAGTCGGCGCTCGGCGCGAGGCAGCGCTCGACGCAGTCATCCGAGGTGTCGCAGCGCGCGCCGAGCTCGCGCGAGACATCCGCGCTCTGACACGCGGCGAGCGCGATGACGAGGATCGCGATACGCATCGCGGGCGAAGCTACCGCGCGCCGATCCCGCGCGCCACTCTATCGCGAGCGACGCCGGCGCGTGGCACCCGCCGCATGAGCGAGCGCGGAGACGAGCGCCTCGGACGCACGCTGCGAGCGCTTCGCGGCGTTGACGAGCGGCTGCAGCGCCGAATCGAGATCACCGCCGCCGCGCAGCGGCCCCGAGACATCCCACGCGTGCTCGAGCGCGCGCTGGGCCGCGACCTCTCCGATCAGCACCGCGAAGTGCGGCGTCGCGATACAGGAGAGCCGCGCGAGATCCTCGATCGAGCACGCGGCCAGTCGGCCGCCGCCGAGCAGCCACTCCGCGAGCGCATTCCACGCGAGCTCGTCGACGATCGCCGCGTCGACCGGCGCCTCGGGCACGAGCACGACGTTCGGCGCCACCGCGCCCTGTTCGGGCGGCGTGATCACCACGACGCGCTCGCCATCGCGCTCGAGCTCGAGCATGCGCACGAAGCGGCGCAGCACGCGCGTGCTCTGGATCGGCGCGCCGTGCCGCCGCGTCGAGATCGTCTCCGAGCTACCGCGCGCGCTCGCCTCGGCGACGAACCCGTCGGAGATCGTCGCGTGCATGCCGTCGAGTGGATGCCGGCGGATCCAGCTGCTCGGCATCACGAGGATCAGCGCGTCGGCCTCGAGCTGGACGTGGGCGCGCGCCGGCCGATAGGGTATCGGGTCGCGATACAGGGCCGTACGTCCCACGATCCAATCCTAGCAGCGCGGATGCGAAGACTCCGCAAGGATCGTGGGGGCGGCCGGGGCGTGATCAGGAACGCGGCTTGGCGCGGGTCGCAGTCTTGGCCTTGCCCTTGCCCTTGCGGCGCGTCGAGCTCGGCTCGGGCTCTGGATTCTTCTGCTGCTGGAGGCGGCGAATCGCGCGTAACCGCAAGGTCCTGTCGAGCTTGGGGCGAAATGCCTCCGGCTGGACGTCCGGAATGAGGCCGGCGCGGGCGTTCGCGTCCTCCTTGAGCAGCAGGGCGCGGACCTGGTCAGGCGATGACAGCGAGCGGAGCTTGGCGATCGTCGCCGGGTTGCGCAGCGCGCGCGCGAGCCGGCCGAGGATCGGCAGGTGCAAGCGATCGTACTTGAGGCCGAGCAGGAAGAACAGGTACGTCGGGTTGCCGTCGGGGGCGCCGAACGGGATGCCGCTCCACGACCTACCGACGATCATGAACGGCCGCGCGATCTTGCCCTTGTCCTTGGCGCGCGTGTGGAGGAACGCGACGCCGCCCTCCATCGCGGTCGAGGCCAGCGACTCGCGCTCGACGACGGCACCGACGAACCACGGCTTGTCGGCGAGCCAGCCGTTCGTGTACGCACGTGCCGCGAGCTCCTCGATGACGGCGATCGGGGTCGTCGCGCGCAGGTTCGGGATGATCGCGTGATCGGGCACGAGATCCTCGAGCGGCAGCTTCATCCCGTCGGGGACGTCGGTGAAATTCTCGTCCTCGCCGACGAGCTGCTGCTCGATCCATTCATCGATCGCGGCCCTCTTGAAGCGCCACTGGCGATCGAGCTGGATCGACGGAATCTTGCCGGCGGCCACGAGCTTGTTGACCGTTTGCTCGTCGAGATGGAGATACACGGCGAGCTCGTGGATGGTCAGCAACTGTGCGTCCGGTCCTTGCTTTTTCGGCATTACAGACTCG
Source organism: Kofleriaceae bacterium (assembly GCA_036794935.1). Classification (GTDB taxonomy): domain Bacteria; phylum Myxococcota_A; class Polyangia; order Haliangiales; family Haliangiaceae; genus JABFXX01. The sequence goes on from DAIRFU010000459.1 coordinate 3,901, forward strand.
CGCGCATTCTAGAGGGCTGCAGGCGCGCGCACAAACTCCACGTGCCGTAGAATTTCAACGTGAGGAGACCGCGCTGGTCGCTCCGGCGAGCCCGGGTGCTCGTCGGCACCAAGTTCTTGCTGGTCGCCGGGCTCGTCGGCTTTGTCGTGGTCTGCTGGCTCGGGCAACTCGTCGCTGGCCTCGACAAGCCCGTCCACCTCGGCACCGCGTTTGCGGCGCTGATGGCGGGCATCCCGGCGGTGTTCTGGCTCGGGTTCTTCTACCTGATGGATCGCCACGAGCCCGAGCCCAAGCAGCTCGTCGTCGGGGTCTGCGTGCTCGGCGCGCTCGTCGCGGCGCCGCTCGCCGATTTCGTGCAGCACGCGGCCGTGCCGGCGATCGCGCTCGAGCAGCAGGGGCTGTCCGCGTTCTCGATCGACCGCGTGCTCTACGCGATCCTCGTCATCGGGCTGACGCAGGAGATGTGCAAGTACGCCGTGGTTCGCTACACGGTCTACATGTCGCGCGAGTTCGACGAGCCGATGGACGGCATCGTCTACATGATGGCGTGCGGCACGGGGTTCGCGGTCTGGGTCAACTACCACCGGCTGTCCGGGCAGGGCCACCAGGTGTATCTCTCGACGGGCGCCGCCCAGGCCGTCGTCACCACGCTCGCGCACGCGTCGTTCGCCGGCGCGCTCGGCTACGTGATGGGCCGCGCGAAGTTCTCGCGGCGCAGCCCGCTGGTCCGCGGCGCACTCCTGATGGCGGGCCTGCTCGGTGCCGCCGTGCTCAACGGTCAGTTCAGCGTCGTCGAGGGCTGGGTGCAGCAGGTCGGCATGGCGCAGCATCCGTGGCGCGGCGTCGGCTACGCGGCTGCCTGCGCGATGGCGGTGTTCGCGGTGATCTGGTTTGCCGCGCAGCGCCTGCTCCGCGCCTCGCCGTTCAAGGACAGACCCGCGTGACCGACGACGACAAGCCCGGCGCGCCGGACCGCAAGCCGGCGACCGGCGAGCCCGAGGCCGCGCCCGCCGCGGCGACCAAGCCGCTGCAGCTGCCGGCCCGCGACGCCGCCACGCCACCCGACGGGGTGCCGACCGCCGAGCCGAGCGAGGCGTCGACCAAGCCGCTCGAGATGCCGCTCCGCGAGCCCGCCCCGGCCGAGGGCGATCGGCCGATCACGGTCGAGCTCGTCGAGGAGAACACCGGCGTGCTCTCGCTCAAGGACGACCGGCCCGCCGGCCTGAGCGCCGCCGCCGAGAAGATCGCCGCCGACAAGGCCGCGGCCGCCCGGCGCGCCGAGCAGGAGGCCCGGGACCGGCCGATCATGGTCGAGCTCGTCGAGGAGACCACCGGTGTGCTGTCGGCCGTCGACGACAGACCGGCGCAGCTCGGCACCCAGAGCCGCCGGTCCGCCCCGCGCGCGGCCCGCGACGATCAGGCGGTGCCGATCACCGCGGCCGACGACATCGAGGAGGCCGTCACCTCGACCGAGGACACGACCGCCAGTCGCGACGAGGACCTCGTGCCGTGGGTGGCCCCCGACGATGGCTTCCAGCTCGCCGACGAGATCGGCGACGAGCCGCCGCCGCTCGTCCCTACCCCGCCGGTCCTGCCGTCGCCGCAGGAGGCTGCGCTCGAGGCGGCCCGCATCGTCAGCGAGATGGTCGACATCGACAGCGAGTCGGGCGCGGTGATCGCCGCCGCCGCCGCCGCCGGTGCCGCCATCGAGGCGGCGGTCGCCGCCCAGAAGGCGACCACGCTCGACCCGCGCACCTCGCAGCCGGGCCTGCGCGCGGCCGACCTCGCCGGCACGCCGCCGCCGAGCGGCACCGATCCGGTGACCACCGTGCGGCTGAGCCGCGACCGCATCCTCGCCGCGCTCGCGACCGAGGACGCCGACCTGCCGTCGGCCCGCGACGGCTCGCCGCGCCTGCCCCGCGCCCCCGGGGAGGGTCGGGTCCGCGCGCGCACCGAGCCCGGCGTCGACGAGGAAGCTACCGACCCGTACGAGGACTTCGA
>DAIRFU010000045.1:0-18331 GCA_036794935.1 Kofleriaceae bacterium
CCGTCGTGATGGCGACCGGGCACTAGGCGAGCGATGTCCACACGCTGCTCGCCGCGACAAACGTGCGCCTCGAGGCGAAGCCGTTCGCGATGGGCGTCCGCATCGAGCACCCGCAGCCGCTGATCGATCGCATCCAGTACGGCCGCCACGCCGGCCATCCGAGGCTGCCCGCCTCCGCCTACCGCCTCGCGTTCACGCCCGACGACAAGCGCGGCGCGTTCTCGTTCTGCATGTGCCCGGGCGGCTGGATCGTGCCGGCGTCCACCGAGCCCGACGGCCTGGTCGTCAACGGCATGAGCCTGTCGCGACGCGACTCGCCGTACGCGAACTCGGGGCTCGTGGTCGCGGTCGAGCTCGCCGATCTCGATCGCCTCGGCCTGTCACGCCCGTTCGGCGGCGTCGAGCTCCAGCGCAGACTCGAGCAGGCGGCGGCCCTGGCAGGCGGTGGCCTGCTGCGCGCGCCCGCGACCCGCGCGACCGACTTCGTGCGCGGCCGCGGTTCGTCGACGGTGCCGGCCACGAGCTACGAGCCGGGCCTCGCCGCCTGCGACGTCGGCGAGGTGCTCGACTCGATCGGCGTGCCGCTCGCGCGCCGGCTTCGCGAGGCGCTGCCGGTGTTCGATCGCCAGATGCGCGGCTACCTCAGCGAGGAGGCGGTGCTCGTCGGTGTCGAGTCGCGCACGTCGTCGCCCGTCCGCGTGCCACGCGATCCGGATCGCCTCGAGTCGCCGGACCTCGCGGCCCTCTACCCGTGCGGCGAGGGGGCGGGCTACGCCGGTGGTATCGTGTCCGCCGCGCTCGACGGCATGCGGGTGGCGCGCGCCATCATCGGCCGCGAACGCGCGTGATCACAGGACGCCCCGGATCCCGAACCCCACGCTCGCGGCGGGCGTCGACGAGCCGTTGACCTGGGCGTAGACCTTGATCTTCCACAGGTTCAGCTGCACGCCGGCGAGGATGCGACCGGCGAGCGGGCTGGCGCTCGCGTCGGCGCTGCCCGTGATCTCGACGGTGCCGAGCTCGCGGCCGTCGTCGCCGCGCAGGGTCCCGGGTAGGTTCGCGTTGACCTTGCCGGTGCCGGTCGTGACGTCGACGCCGACGCCGACGTAGATGCTGAGGAGCAGCGCGACCCGCACGCCGGTCGAGACCTCGATCGGCAGCGTGGCCGTGGTCGATGACAGATCGAACGTGCCGGCCGAGGCGAGCGCGAGCGCGGCACTGCCCGACGAGCCCTCCACCGTGAAGTCGGTCTCGATCGTGTCCTCGACGCCGAGGCTCCAGCGCGTGAGCTCGATGCCACCGGTGACATCGATGCCGGTCCACCGCAACACGGCCGCCGGGCCGCGGTCCGGCTGCGGGTTCATCACGCGATACTGTGCGTGCAGACCGAAGCTGGCGATGCCGCCGCGCAAGCTGCGCGTCGACCCGTTGCGATAGAAGCCGTTGCCGAACAAGGTCCAGCGCGGCGCGCCCTGGCCCGCCAGGTTGAGGCCCGCCATGAACGCGATGTTCGCGGCGAGGCTCGCGGTCGGTCGCTCCGTGGCGGACACCTCCTCGCTGGCGGCGACCGCGAAGTTCGCGCCGATCCCGAGGACGAGACTCTCCGGATCCGAGGCGTAGTCGACGCCGAGCCCGCGCATCGAGAACGCAATCGCATCGGCGAACGAGCGGAGGAACCCGTCGGCGTCGCTCGCGCCGTACGCGTCGTTGACGCGGTCCCGGATCCGCGTCGCGAGCTCCTGCGCGGTGATGCCGATCTGGTTCGCCAGCGCGTCGCCGTCCGGAGTGAGCGCGACGGAGACCGCGACCTGGGCGTGAACCGGCGCGGCGAGTAGCAAGACGAGCACGAGCACGGCGCGCCGCATGCGCGCACTCTAGCGTGCGGTCGTCAGTTGCGTACCGGCGGACCGACCGTCTTGAGCTTGGGCGGGGCTGCCAGCCGCAGCGCCGGCTGGTCCGGATCCTCGCCGCGCTGGCGAAACCGATCGATCCGGATGCGGAGGTTGTTCGGGCTGTCCGCCGCGCGCAGCGCCTCGGCGTCGGAGATCTTGTCGGCGACGACGAGGTCGAACAGCGCCGTGTCGAACGTCTTGCAGCCCTCACCGTGGCCTTGCTCCATCGCGTCCTTGAGCGCCTCGATCTCGCCGCGCTTGATGAGGTCGCGGATGCGCGGTGTATCGAGCATGATCTCGAGCGCCGCGGCGCGGCCGCCGGAGAGCGTGGGCATCAGGCGCTGCGAGATGATCGCGCGCAGGTTCAACGAGAGCTGGAGTCGGATCTCGTGGGCGCGGCCGGGCGGGAAGAAGTTGAGGATGCGCTCGATCGCCTGGTTCGCGTTGTTGGCGTGCAGCGTCGACAGGCACAGATGGCCGGTCTCGGCGAACGTGATCGCGGACTCCATGGTCTCGGCGTCGCGGATCTCGCCGATCAGGATCAGGTCCGGGGCCTGGCGCAGCGCGTTCTTGAGTGCATCGTGATACGAGAGCGTGTCGATACCGACCTCGCGCTGCGTGACGACGCACTGCTGGTGCTGGTGGATGTACTCGACCGGATCCTCGATCGTGATGATGTGGCCGGTCTCCGAGCGGTTGCGGTGATCGATCATCGCGGCGAGTGTGGTCGACTTGCCGCTGCCGGTGCCGCCGACGAGCAGGATCAGGCCGCGCTTGCTTCGCATCACGTCGCCGAGCACCGGCGGGTGGTTCAGCTCGGCGAGTGTCTTGATCTGCGTGCGCACCAGGCGGATGACCATGCCGGTCGCGCCCCGCTGGCGGAACAGGTTGACGCGGAAGCGGCCGCCGCTCGCCGTCGCGATCGCGAGGTTCATCTCGAGTCGGGTGCGGAACTCGTCGCGCTGCGCCGGCGTCATCAGCGAGTCCGCCATCGCCTCGATCTCGTCGGGCTCGAGTGGATGCTTCGCCGGATAGCCGACGCCGTCGATGCGGAACACCGCCGGGCTGCCCGCGGTGATGTAGAGGTCCGAGGCCTCGACCGTGAGCATGTGCTCGAGCAGGCCCCGCATCACCGGGTCCCACTGGTCGTCGGGAACATGCTTCGCGGTCATCGCGTCCCTCCTTGGCTCGTGCGCGGTGGTTCGGCCTGATCGGCGGCCTTGCCGTGCACGTCATCCGCGCTGACCACGCCCTTCGCGATCAGGTCGTTCAGCGCCGCGTCCATGGTCACCATGCCGGCCTTCGCGCCGACCTGCATCGCCGACGGGATCTGGTAGGTCTTGTTCTCGCGGATCAGGTTCCGCACCGCCGGTGTCGCGACCAGGATCTCGATCGCCGCCGCGCGGCCGCCGCCGATCCTCGGCAGCAGCGACTGCGTGGCGACGCCGACGAGCGACTCCGACAGCATCGTGCGGATCTGCGCCTGCTGACCGGTGGGGAACACGTCGACGAGGCGGTCGACCGTCTTCGGTGCGCTCGACGTGTGCACCGTCGCGAACACGAGGTGGCCGGTCTCGGCCGCCGTCAGCGCGAGCTGCACCGTCTCGAGGTCGCGAAGCTCGCCGACGAGGATCACGTCCGGATCCTCGCGCAGCGCGCTCTTGAGCGCCGCGTTGAACGAGTGCGTCTGCGTGCCGACCTCGCGCTGATTGACGAGGCAGCGCTTGCTCTTGTGGACGAACTCGATCGGATCCTCGAGCGTCAGGATGTGACCCGAGGTCGTCTCGTTGATGTGATCGATCATCGCGGCGAGCGTCGTCGACTTGCCGCTGCCGGTCGGCCCCGTCACGAGCACGAGGCCCTTGTCCTGCTCGGCGAACGTGCGCAGCACGGCCGGCAGCTTGAGGTCGTCGAAGCTCGGGATCTTGTGCGGGATCGAGCGGAACACCGCGCCCTCGCCACGGTTCTGGACGAACGCGTTGACGCGGAACCGCAGCTCGTCGTCGAGCGCGAACGCGAAGTCGAGCTCGAGCTTCTCCTGGTACACGCGGCGCTGCGCGTCGTTCATGACGTCGAAGATCAGCCGGTGCGTCTCTTCGGGCGTCAGCACGGGCAGGTCGATGCGCTGGAGGTCGCCGTGGACGCGCACCATCGGCGCCTCGCCAGCCGACAGGTGCAGGTCGGAGGCCTTGTTCGCGGTCGCGAAGCGCAGCAGGTGCGAGATCGTGAGCATCAGATCTCCTCCACCAGCGCGACGTGCGCCTTCGCGACATAGATGACGTGCTCGGTGTCGTGGACGACGAAGTAGCTCGCGTCGTTGTTCATGAAGTCGAGCGTGCGCCGCGAGCCCTCGGGCGCGACCCAGCGCAGCTCGCCTTTGATCTGCGCGCCGCTGCGCAGCCGCACGTTCGCCGCCTGCCGTTCGCCCGGCAACTCGTCCTCGGCCGGTGCGTGCAACCTGTGGATGCTGATCGCGGCGACGGCGTCGCGCGCGACCAGGCGCGTGCCGGTGCCGAAGCTCATCGGGATGAAGCGCGCGCGGTCCTCGAGTAGCTGCGTCATGCTCCCGCCGGGTGCGACGAACAGGAGCACCTGCACGCGCTCGCCGTCGTGCAACGTGACCTGGGCCGGCGTCTGGTTCTTCGGCAGGCGCATCAGCGGCTGCGATCGCTGCTCCGTGCTCGCCATCGCTCTGAAGTATCGGCCGACGGCGCAAGTTATTCAGGTACCGTGGGACCTACATCGCCGCACCCACCGTGTGCGACCGGTGCCGGCGTGACCTCCGGTTCGCGAGGAATAGGCAGCCGGCACGGCCGGTAGTGGCGGGCATGCGCATGTGGCTGGTGACGGTGGTGATCGCAGGGTGTGCTCACGCGCCGGTGGCGGCCCCGACGCCGGCTGCACCGACGGAGGCGACGATCCGCGACAAGAGCCACGCGGTGCTCGACGCATTCGATCGCGGCGATATCGCGGCGGTGCGCGAGGCGCTGGCGAGCTCGTACGTCCACTTCGAGGGGGCAACGCCGCGCACGCGTGGCGCCGAGCTCGAGCAGATGGCGAAGCGCAAGCCCGATGCCCCGCACATCGGATCGAGGGCGTGGCAGAAGGAGTACGTCTTCGTTCACCCGGACAGCGCGGTGTTCATCGGGCGGGCCGCCGAGACGGCAGCGGGCAACGAGGTCCACGGCGGGTACTCGTTCGAGGGCTGGTACACGCTGCAGTGGCGGCGGGAGGCCGACGCATGGCACCTCGCGCTGTGGACGTGGCGCCGCGCCGGTAGCGCGGCCGAGCGCGACACCTGGAACGAGATCTTCCGCAACGGGACGGGGTTCACGAAGGAGCCGAACCGGCTGCTCGTCGATACGGTCGCCGGCGTGAAGCCCGGCCGCGCCCTCGATCTCGCGATGGGGCAGGGCCGCAACGCGCTCTACCTCGCGTCGCAGGGCTGGCACGTGACCGGCGTCGACTTCTCGGCCGAGGGCATCCGCATCGCGCGCGAAGGCGCCGCCGCCCGCGACCTCACGCTCGATGCGGTCTACGCCGACGTATCGACGTACGATCTCGGTGTCGACCGCTGGGACCTCGTCACGATGATCTACGCCGGTGACGACGCGACGTGGATCGACAAGATCAAGCCGAGCCTCCGGCCCGGCGGCCTGTTCGTCTACGAGTACTTTCAGGGCGACGACGACAGCGCCGGCGATGACTCATTCGCGCGCGGCGAGCTCGCGAAGCGGTTCGGTGATGGCTTCGAGATCGTCCGCGACGAGATCGTCGAAGACGTGCCGGACTGGGCGGTGAACCGCGCGTCGCTCGCGAGGTTCGTCGCACGCAAGAAGTGAGGCTCGGGCTCAGCCGCCGACGGGCGTGACCGCGGCAGCGGTCCTCGCGAACGCCTCCTCCGCGGGATCCCCGCGCCGGTTCGGCTCGGTGGCCTTGCCGGCCGGCTCGCGCACCTCGCGCGACGTCGCGCGGTCCGCGGGCGTGCCGCCCACCACGCGCCGGATGCCCTCGCGCACGCCGATGCGCGGGGTCCAGCCGAGCACGTCCCGCGCGCGATCACTCGCATAGTGGAGCCGCGCGAGCGCGGACTGGAGCCGGTACACGCCGATCGGGCTCTGCTTGCCGAGCAGCCCGAGCGGCAGCTCGCTGAGCTTGCCGAGCGCGAACACGACGGCGCGAGGCAGCCGCACGATCGGCCGGTCGCCGCCCGCGAGCGCGAGCACGTCGTCCTGGGTGAGGTGCTCGGGGTCGACGAGCTGCACGATCTCGCCGTGGCTGACACGCCGGTCGACGGCATCGACGATCGCATCGACCACATCGTCGATGTACACGAGCGGCAGCTCGAGCGTGCCGTCGCCGAGCACGAGCCAGCGCCCAGCCGCGTTGCGCGCGACCGCGCCGGTGACGAGCGGGATCCCGCCGCCGAAGATCTGACCGGGGCGCAGGATCACGCACGGCAGGCCACGCGCCGCGGCCTGCGTGACGAGGCGCTCGGCCTCGAGCTTCGCGCGCGTGTAGGCGCCGCGCTCGTCGGGGCGCGGCTCGAGGTTCGCGCGCTCGGTCACCGGGCCGGCGCCGGCCGAGCCGGCCCAGTCGATCACCGACATCGACGAGATGTGGACGAGCTGCTTCACGCCGTGCTTCGTGCAGGCGTCGATCACGTTCTGCGTGCCGGCGACCGTGCCGCCCTTGTGCTCGGGCCAGCCGCCCTTCATCGCGGCGCCACAGTGGATGATGGTCTCGGCGCCCTGCACGGCGCGGTCGACCGCGACCGGATCGCCGAGGTTGCCGGTGCAGTACTCGACGCCGTCCTCGGGGCGGGCCGGGAGGCGGCGGACAAACGCGCGCACGCGATGACCGGTGTCGCGCAGGCGCCTGACGACGGCGCCGCCGACCGAGCCCGAGGCGCCGGTGACGAGGAACGGCACGCGTTCGGAGCGCACGAGCTTCGCGAGGCGCGCGCGGTGATCGTCGTCGGCGGCGCGCGCGACCTTCTCGACCCAGCGCACGACCGTGGCGGCGTCATCGATCGAGACGGGTGGCGGCTCGTTCGCGTCGAGCCGGCGATAGAAGTCGGCCACGAGATCGCGCAGGCCCTGGTACGCCTGGACCTGCTTGGTCACGAAGCGCACGACCCCGACCGGCACGTCGACGAGTGGCTGGATCGAGTCGGTGAACGCGTTGACGAGGCGCTCGGCGGCCTTCGGCAGCGGCGTCGCCGCGCGCCGGCCATGGAACATCGCGAACAGATCGACGCGCAGCACGCCGCGGGTGCCGTGGATGATCAGCTGCGACTGCATCGGCTTCGTGTTGTAGGTGAGCTGGAACTGGCCGAGGCCGCGCTGGCAACGCACGAGCGCGCGCCACTCGTCGAACGCGAGGTTCGGATCGCCGCCGAGCGAGCACCACGCGGCGTCGACATCCTCGATCGGGCCGAGCAGCTCCTGGATCAGGTAGAGGCAGTGGACACCGAGATCGCGGAACGGATAGCCGGCGTCGCGATACCATGGCGGCAGCGGGCCACCCTCGTAGGGCGGATACTCCGAGCCGCGCAAGATGTCGACCGACACGATGTCGCCGAGCGTGCCGGCACGGACCTGCGCGAGAGCGCGCGTGATCTGCGGATCGTAGAGCAGCGAGTGATTGACGGTGGCGACGACGCCCTTCGCGTGGGCCGCCCGGCCGATCGCGATCGCGTCCGCCTCGTCCTCGGCGATCGGCTTCTCGATCAGGACGTGACAGCCGCGCTGGATGGCGGCGAGCGCCACCCTCGCGTGTGCCGCGGGCGGCGTGAGCACGTGGATCACGTTCGCGCCGGCGTCGATCAGCCGGTCGAGGTTGTCGAACGCGGTGGTGCCCCACGCCTCGGCGTTGGCCTGCGCGCGCGCACGATCGAGATCGGTGATGCCGACGAGCTCGACCTCGGGCACCGCCTCGAGCGCCGCGACGTGAAACTGGCAGATGTTGCCTGCGCCGACCATGCCGGCGCGATACCGCTTGTTCATCGTTTGTGCTTCCTGTTGCTGATCTCGTCCACCGTGCGTGCCACCTCGGCGGCGCGTGCCGCCCAGGTCTCCTCGGTCATCGCGAGCGAGCGGATGCCGCGCTGCGCGGGCGAGCTCTCGTCGAGCGCGTGCTCCACGGCCCGCACGAACTCGTGCTTCGTCGCCGCCACGCGCGCGAGGTGGGACAGCCGCGCGACCTCGGGCACCGGCGTCGACACGACCGGCAAGCCCGCCGAGATGTACTCGCGCAGCTTGAGCGGGTTGACGAAGGCCATTCGATCGTCGATGCGATAGGGAATCATGCCCACGTCGAAGCCTTTGCAATATGCGGGCAACTCGTGGTGGCGCTTTTGACCGAGCAGGTGGACGTTCGCAAGCCCGCGGATCGCCGTCAGGTCCGTGAGCTGCTGGCCGATCAGCACGATCGTCCAGCCGGGACGCTCCCGCGCGACGTGCGCGAGTAGCTCGAAGTCGACCCAGTCCCGCAGCGTGCCGTAGAAGCCGATCCGTGGGTGGGGCAGGGCGGCGAGATCCGGTGGCACCGGCGTGGCGTCGTCGAGGGCACGCGCGAACAGCGCGTGATCGACGCCGTGCGGCGACACGAACGTGCTCGGGTTCGCGGCGCGCTTCGCCTCGGCGAGCGGACCGTTGATCGCGAACACGGCATCGACCTTCGCGAGCAGCCTGCGCTCGGCCGCGAGCGTCTGCTCGCGATCGACGTAGCTGAACAGCGACCACTCGTCGACGCAGTAGTAGATCGCGCAGTCCTCGCCGAGCGTACCGACGTAGGCGTCGGTGTTCGGCAGGAACGTCCACAGCTGGAAGCGCCCGATGCCGAGCCGCGCCCGCAACGCGCGGATCTGCGCGCGCAGCGTGACGCGGTTGATCGCGCGCGCCACGCGGCTGCCGGGTAACGGCACCGCGAGCGGGGTCGTCACCCACAGATCGTGCTCGACGTTGACCGGCCCGCGGGTGAGCTCGCCCGCCTTGCGCGCCAGCTTGCCGAGATCGCGGCGGCTCGACAGCCTCGGCGTGCGCGTTGCTATGGAGTTCAGCCACAGCACCCGGCGTGTCTTCGCGAGCTCGCGAAGCACGTGATGGTTCGAGGTTGGATCCTCGTGCCAGTCCTTCGCGAAGGCGACGATCGGCGTGTTCACGATTCGAAGACCAACCGTACTCGCCGCATGGCTTTGCAACCACCACCAGCTCGATCGTGTGTCCTGTGCGCGCTGGTCACGTGTGCGCTCGCGCCCGCGTGTAAACCGCGCACTCCTGCCGATCCGGGACCGGATCTCCAGATCGTGAGCGAGACACTGCGGCTTCGTGTCGGCGATCCGGTGCCGCGCAGCTCGCCGTTCTTCGACGGCACCACGGTGCACCTCACCGCCGCGCGCGGCGAGACGCTCGCGTTCCAGGTCCTCCACCGCGCGGTGGGACCGTCCACACTTCACGTCGCGGGCGACGGCGTCGCGATCCACGGATTCGCGGTCGCTCCCGCCATCGTGAAGCACGCGTCGACCGCCGGTATCTACGGCGCGAGCCACGGCACGGGCGCCTATCCCGACGTGCTCGCACCGGCGGACGCGCCCGCCACCAACCCGGCGCTGTTCGAGGTCGAGGTCGCGCGCGACGCCGCGCCGGGCATGCGCCGCGGCGAGCTCGTCGTCGCCGGCCGTACGCTGCCGGTCGAGCTCGTGATCGCCGACGTGCTGCTGCCCGCGCCGGCGGCGTACGTGTGGGCGTACTACGACCCGCGCGAGCTCGCGTGGGCCAAGCTCGGCACCGGCACCATCGCGGCGCCGAGTGATCACGAGCGCCGCTGCATCGCGACGTTCCGCCGCTACGGCGTCGTGCTCTCCGTCGATCTCACGCCCGAGGCATGGCCGGCGCGCGGGCCCCTGCTCGGCGACCTGCCGTTCGTGCCGGTACGGTTGCCGAAGGAGCCCGCGGCGGCCGCCGCCGACGTGCGCGCCTGGCTCGCCGCGACCCGTGGCTCCGGCAAGCTACCGTTCGCGATCCCGATCGACGAGCCGCGCCGGCCCGAGGCGCGCGCGAGGGTCCGCGCGCTCGCGGCCGCGGTGCGTGGCGCCGGCGGCGGACCGCAGTCGTTCCTCTACGCGGTCACCGCGAAGCCGCACGATGACTTCGCCGGCCTCGTCGATCTGTACATCACGCTGGATGCCCGGCGTGCCGACACGTTCCCGCGCTGGACGTACAACGGGACGCCGCCGCGCGCCGGCTCGCTCGTGCTCGACGGGCCGTCACCGGGCCCGCGCACCTGGGGCTGGATTGGCTGGCGCTGGCGGATCCCGGTCTGGTACGTGTGGGACGCGCTCTACTGGCACGACCGCCACAATCGTCATGGCGCGCCGCTGCCCGGCCGCGGCTTCGACATCGCCCGCGACTCGATCAGCTTCAACGACGGCGAGGACCACGGCAACCTCGACGGCGTGCTCGCGCTGCCCGGCGACGACGCGACGCCGTGCCGGCCGACCCTGCGGCTCGCCGCGATCCGCCGCGCGATGCAGGATCGCGCGCTGATCGAGGCGGCTTCTCGATGCGACGCCGGTGCCACGGCCGCCCTCGTCGAGCGCATGGTGCCGCGCGCGCTCGGCGACGCCCCCAAGCGCGGCACCCCGGCGTGGCCTCGCGAGGACGCCGCGTGGGAGACCGCCCGGCGGCGCCTGATCGAGCTCGCCGCGTGCGCACCGCCCGGCGGGGATCACTCGATGACGACGGTGCCCGCGAGCTTGCTGGCGCCGATCTGATCGATCGCGCGCCGCACGTCGCGCGTGTTCGTCTGCCGCGCGCGGAGCGCGAACACGACGGCATCGGCCGAGTCCGCCATCAGGTTCACGTCGGCAGAGCCGAGCACCCCAGGCGCATCGATCACGATGTGCTCGTAGCCGGCGACGCGCAGCCGCTCGATCGCGATCGCGAACGCGGGCGCGTCGAGGAGCTGGGTCTTCTCGATGCGCGGGTTGATCGCGGCGACGTGGAGCCAGACCTGCGGGACCTCGACGAGGCTCCACGGCAGCATCGGCTGATGGCGGTGCGCCGCCAGCTGCTCGGCAAAGCACCATGGCGGCACGAGCTTGAACACGCTCGCGAGCTGGGGGCGGCGCACGTGGGTCTCGGCGAGCAGCACCTTCGAGCGGCCGCACTCGGCGAGCGCGAGCGCGAGGTTGAGCGCCGTCGTGGTCTTGCCCTCACCCTTGGTCGCGCTCGACACGATGATGACCTGCGGCCGGCCCGCCTCGAGCAGGTGGTGGCGCAGCACGCGGAACGCGGCGGCACGCTCGGAGTCCGGATCGGTCATCAGCACGAGCCGGCGGTCGGGCGCCTCGTCGGGCGGCAGCGAGTGTTGCGTCAGCCCGATCTCGGGCGGCGGACCGGCCGGCACCGGGCGCGGGGCGGCGAGGGCGGCGGCCCTGGCGAACACCACGGCGCTCTCGCCGGTGCGTCCGCGGGAGATCGCTCCCATGGCGCCGGTCTCACCGTGTGAGGCCAGTGCCGGCATCGTCAGCGCGGGATCCATGCGCGCGAACGCGTTGTCCACGCGGGTCTGGCTCGGGTCCTCGATCGCCTGGATCGGCTGGGTGACGAGCGGCAACGGTGCGCCACGCGCCGCCATCATCGGGCCCGAGTCGGAGGTCCGCTTCGTCATCGTGAACCCTTTCGCTGCATCGGCTTGATCGGCTGCGTCGGCTCCGCCGACTTCTTCGGCCTGGCACGGCGCGCCTGTTTCTTCTTCTTCGCCGCCGGAGGCGGGATCACGGCGAGCACGGCGATGCCGAGCTCCTCGAGATCGGTGCGGTGATAGACGCGGTCGTCGATCACGGCGAGGCCGACCACGAGCCCGACGCCGAGCGCGAGGAACAGCGCGAGTCCGGCGAGCGTGATCAGCGTCTTGCCCGGGCCGCTGGGCTTGACCGGCCGGAACGCCGGGTCGACGACGCTCAGCACGGCGCCGGTGTCGGCCATCTTCTGGTTCGCGTCGAGCTCGGCGCGGAACACGCTGTCGGACAGCGCCTCGACGCGTTCGCGGTCCTCCGTGACGGTGCGGCGCAGCCGCGCGTGCTCGGTCTCGAGCTGGACGACCCAGTTCGTCGTCGCATCGATCGCACTCGAGCTCTTGCCGCCGCGCTTCTGCTCCTGGGTGATCTGGGAGTCCAGGCGCGCGAGGTCCTGCTCGAGCTTGTGCCGGTCGGCCTCGGTGCGCGGTGCGATCGTGGTCTCGACATCGGGCGGCACCGCCGCCTGCGCGCGCTTGAGATCGGCCTGCGCGTCGGCGATCCGGGCGCGGGCGTGGATCACGGCCGGGTGCTGGTTCGTGTAGCGGAGCTGCGCGCTCTCGAGCTCGCGGTTCGCGGCCGCGAGCCGGTTGCGTGCCTCGCCGACCGCGGCCTCCGCGGCGACCTTCTCGGGAGTCTGCGGCGCCGGGATGCGGATCGGCGGCGCGTCGGGCGGGGCATCGAGCCGGGCCTGGATGCGCTGCCGCTGGCGCTCGAGCGCGTACAGGCGTGCGTTCTCGTTCTTCGCGGTCGCCTTCTGGTTCTGGACCGCGCGGATCGACGCGCCCTCGCCGACGAACGAGCCTTGCCCCGCCGGGGCCATCGTCTCCTGCGCGAACTCGGGGTGCTTGGCGAGGAACTGGGCCAGGGCCATCTCGTGCTCGGCGAGCTCGGCCGCCGCGTCCTTCTTCTGCTTGACCGCGAACTGGACGGTGACGCGCGCCTGGTCCTTGCGCAGGAACTCGTCCTTCTCCTGCAGCATCTTCGTCAGCTTCTCGGTGACCGCCTTCGCGCGGTCCGGATCCTCGTCGGTGTACGTGATGCGAAACGCGTTCGCGCCACGCGAGTCGAACCGGATCTTCTCGCGCAGCTTGTCGATCGCGAGCTCGCTGTCGTCCTCGTCCGGGAACGGGTTCAACACCGGATCGCCGACGATCCGGGCGAGCTGGCTGCGCGCGAGCAAGAGCTCGCGGTAGCGATCGCCGATGCCGCGCTGCACCTGCTCCTCGCGATTCGAGAGCAGGCTCGAGCGAATTCGCTCCTGGTAGAACAGCACCGCGTAGGACTGGTAGTGCTTCGGTCGCACGAGCGCGAACACGACGGACAGCAAGCCGCCGGCGATCGCGAACACGGCGACGAGCCACCAGAACCGCATCGTCTTGCGGCCGAGGTCGAGGAGTCGTTGCAATCGGTCTCGAGGAGTCATCGTTGTGACCGCCATCTCCTGAACAGGGGTATGCGTTTACGTTGCACGCCCCGTGCCTCGAGCGACCCGACGCGGTCGCCGGGGAATCCGGGCACATGCCCGAGCACGGGCAGGCCCAGGCGCTCCACATCCTCCACATCGTGCACGCGGGAGTCGAACGCGCCGATGAGGAGCGTCGCTCCGACCAGTGAGCCAATGCCGACGATCACCGCGGCGATCGAGATCAACAGCCCGCGGCTCGGCGGCCGATCGGGCCGCTTCTCGCCGACGAGCTCGATGACGAGGTCGAGGCCGGCCGCCGCGATGCGGTCCGCGATCGCGTCCTGGCTGGTCGCGAGCTGGCTCATCGACTTCTCGGTGTCGCGCTGCTGCCCGTCGATCTGCCGCAGCTCGAGGTTGAGCGCCTGTGCCACACCTTCGCGCTTGGCGCGACGCGCCTTGCTGAACGCGACCATCAGCTCGGTGCGCCGCAGCTCGAGGTCGGACAGCCGCTTCGCCAGCGCGACCCGCTCGCTCGCGACCGCCTCCGAGATGCGCTCGGCAAAGTCGAGTCTGTGCTCGCGAACGGCATCCATCACGATCGAGGCGATGTCGTGGGCGAGCAGGAACGCCTCATCCGGATCGTCGTCCTTGACGGTGATGCCGATCCGGGCCGACGGGTTGCGGTTCGGGTTCTCCGGGTCGTAGTAGACGTACGTGTTGCGCCACACCTCGATCTCGAGCTGCTCGCGGAGCTCGCCGACCGCCCACTGGATGCCGAGGTGCTTGCGCAGGCGGTGCAGGTTGCGGCGCTCGATCAGCTCCTCGAGCTTCTTGTCGGGGAGCAGCACGCTGATCACGAACTCTTTCAGCTCGCCGAGCGGCATGCCGACGCGCTCCTGGGTGCCGAGCGAGCCCTCGCGTAGTGCGAGCACGACCTCGGCCTGGAACGTCTGCTTGCGCGTGACGAGCTTGTACGTGAGCGCGCCGGTGATCAGGGCGGCGAGTGCGATGATCGGCAGCGGCCGCACACGCGCGCGGCGGCGAAGGCGCTGGAGCTCGCGCACCATCGCCTTGCGCGTCGACTCCTCGGACTCGTACCAATCGTCGTTACGATCTGGTGCGAGTCGCATCGTCAGCGCACCATAGCAGCCTCTTTCAGTACGGCATGCAGTGCGGCTGCGCTCGCCGACCAGCCACCGCGTGCACCGAGGCGCGCGACCTCGTGCGCATCGTAAGACTGGCGTAAGGCGATCCGCAGCGCATCGGCGAGCGCATCCGGATCGCGCGGCGGCACCAGCGTGCCGAGCGAGTGACTCGTGATCAGATCGGGCACGCCACCGACGGCAGTCGCGACGACGCGGCGGCCGCTCGCGAGTGCCTCGAGCACCACGTTAGGCGTGCCTTCGCTGTGACTCGGCAGCACGAGGACGTCGGCCGCTGCCATGTACGCCGGCACGCGTTCGAGCGGCTGGCGTGCGATGAGGCGTACGCGCTCGGCGAGCGATCCTGTCAAGCTCGCGAGCTCGCTCTGCAACGGACCATCGCCGACCACGACGAGCGTCGCGTCCGGCGTCGCGCGCGCGACCGCCTGCCAGGCGGAGCCGAGATCGAGCACGCCCTTCTCGGGCTTGAGATTGCCGACGTACACCGCGATCGGTCCCGCGGGCAGGCCGAGCTCGGCGCGGGCAGCGGCGCGGTCGCGCGGTCGAAACAGCTCGCCATCGACGCCGTTCATCACGATCGCGACGCGATCGCGGTCGACGCCCATCTCGACCACCTCGTCGGCGAGTGCGCGGCTCACCGCGACCACGCGAGCGGCTCGCGGCAGCGCCCACGCCGTCATCCGGCGCGGTCCGGGCTGCTTCGCGATCAGGTTGATGTCGGAGCCGTGCAGCTTCACCACGCAGGGCACGCCGAGCATCCGCGCCGCGATCACCGCCGCGAAGCCGTCGGGGTACGCCCACGTGCCGAGCACGATGTCGACCTTGCCGCGATACCGCGCGAGCGCCGGAGCGATCGAGGCCGCGTAGAGCGGACCCCAGGTCGCCATCGCGAGCTTCGGTACGAACAGCGTGCGGGGGTGTGCGACGTCGAGGCCGTCGATGGTCTCGCGCCGGGGAACACGCGCGAGCTTGCCGGCGGTCGACCACCGCGCGAGCAGGCCCGAGCCCGGAAACCACGGGATCGTCGCCAGGATGCTGAGCGCGCAGTGCTCGCGCAGCGCAGCGAACTGCTGGCGGTTGAACGGCGCGGCCAGCGGCTCGGCGGCGTTCGGAAAGATCTTCGTGATCGCGAGGACACGCAGCACTACAAGTCGAACACCTTGTCCATCCTCAGCAGCTTGAAGATGGCGAGCGGTTGATCGCGTACGCCGCTGATGGTGACGCTGCCGCCCGCCGCACGCACTGCCTTGTACAGCTTGACGAGGGCGGCCACGCCCGAGCTGTCGATCAGGTCGAGACCCGACATGTCGACGATGACGAGCGCCGGCTTGCCGGCGGCGATGCGATCGATCTCGTCGCCGAGCTGCGGTGCGGTGTTTATATCGAGCGAGCCACGCACGGTGAGCGTGGTGGAGTCGCTCGAGCGCTGAACATCAAATGCGGGTACTGGCACGGGCTCCTCCGGGTAGTCGCTTGCACAGCCGCCAGAGATTTGGCGGACCTGGTTCGTAGGTGATCTCGTCGAGCATGGTCTTCGCGATGTGAATGCCCATACCGCCTTCAGGCAGCGTGTCTACGTCGAGCTCGCCTGGCAAGGGCGGTACCTCCTCGAGATCGAACGGGGTGCCCTGATCCTTGACCTCGATGACGAGCTCGCGCTCGGTCGGCATGATCGCGATGTCGATCGTGCCGCCGCCCTTGCGCTGATACGCGTGGATCGCGACGTTGTTGTAGATCTCGGCGAACGCGGACACGACGGCGGTATCGAACGGATCGCGTACGTCGTGATCGAGAGGATCGTTCGGCGTGCGCTGCGTCGAGCGCGATACCAGCCGCGCGGCCTCGGCGACGATCCGCACCGCAACCTCGCGGTAGCGCAGCGTGCCGGGCACGGTCAGCCGGATCGTCGCGGCCATCGCTACTCAGCATACAGGCTCGTGATGTGCATGGCACGTGAGCTCATGCGTCGCAGTGTTCGAATCGCGAAGCGAGCCATCGACATGCTCGGTGCGGCGATTGGCCTCGCTGTGTCAGCACCGCTCATGCCGTTCATCGCGGCGGCGATCTATCTCGACTCGCCGGGGCCGATCCTGTTTCGCCAGCGCCGCGCCGGCAGCCTGAAGAAGGTCACCAACGAGGACGGCATCAAGCGCCTGCACTTCGACGAGTTCGAGATGCACAAGTTCCGCACCATGATTCCAGATGCGGAGGCGACGACCGGCATCGTCGTGGCCGGTGCCGACGATCCGCGCATCACCCGGGTCGGCAAGTTCTTGCGCAAGTCACGCCTCGACGAGCTGCCGCAGTTCTGGGACGTCTTGCGCGGCAAGATGAGCCTCGTCGGTCCGCGTCCCGAGCGCCCCGAGCTGATCCAGGACCTGTCCTATGCGATCCCGCTGTTCGAGGAGCGCATGCGTGACGTCAAGCCCGGGATCACCGGCCTCGCGCAGATCTCGCTCGGCTACACCGGCTCGATCCCCGAAGGGAGCGAGATCGGCAAGCTCGCGCCGACGCTGCAGAACCCGTGGGGGCTCGAGCAGACGAAGGGCTCGCTCGCCGACGACATGCGCATCAAGCTGCTCTACGACCTCGCGTACACCGCATCGCTCGAGCGCTTCGACACGTACCTGCGCATCGAGCTCGGCATCATCGTCAAGACGCCGCTCGTCATGCTCAAGATGACACAGGGCCGCTAGGCACTCGTGCTCGCGTGGGCGAGCTCGTCGGGCAGCGCCCACAGCATGAACAGCTGATCGCGGATCGCCGGGTGCATGACCCCCAGCTGCTCGCGCTCCACGTCGCCGAGCGGGCGCCCGGTGCGCGCGGCGATCGCGAGCACGTCGGCGTAGCGGTCGGGCATCTCGACCGCGAGGACGAGGCGGCCGAGATCGCGGAGTAACGCGATGGCGTAGGCCTCGTCGCCGCGTTCGGGCTTCGCGGCGCGGCGAGCCTGCTGGGCCCGCCAGACCGACGTCTCGCACAGCTCGTCGATCGAGAACCCCGCCGCGAGGACCCGCGCGGGCATGAAGATCTGCGACCGGGCGAGCTCGCGGATCATGTCGATGCCGATGCTCGCGACCGCCGCCGTGATCGAGATGATCGTCTGCCCCGAACCGAAGTACGCGGTGTTCGCGACCTGCAGCAGCTTGGCGGCCATCGCGGGATCTCGCTCGGCGATCGCGACGATCCGACCGGCCGTGGAGAGAGGATCGGCGAGCGCCTGGACCAGCTCGGTGTAGCGCACCGGGTGCGATGGGAGCCCGGGCACCGCGCCGGTAGCCGCGGTCGCGCTCCGATCGGGGTCGACGCCGGTATCCTGGCAGCAGTGCTCGATCACGCTGCGCAGCGTCTTGATGTCGCACGGCTTGCTGAGGAACTGATGGACGAGCGGCAGCGCGCGGATCACCGCCTCTGATTCGGCGTGACCCGACAGCATGATGCGCACGGTGCGCGGCGACTTCGTGCGCGCGAGCGCGAGAAGCTCGGCACCGTCGAGCTCCGGCATCCGCATGTCGGTGACGATCACGTCGAAGCGGGTCTCGTCGAGCATGCGCGCCGCCTCCGGACCGCCGTGGGCGAACACGAGGTCCCAGCGATGGCGATCCTTGCGGAGCAGGTTACCGAGAGAGGCGAGGATCGCGGCCTCATCGTCGACGAACAGGATGCGCTTGCGGCTGATCATGCGGCGGCTTTCAGCTCGCTGGTCGCGAGCGGCAGGAGGATGGTGAACGTGGTGCCGACGCCGGGTGTGCTCTCGAACGTGAGCGAGCCGCCGTGCTTGTCGACGATGACCGAGCGCGCGATCGACAGCCCCTGGCCGCTGCCGCGACCGACCGGCTTCGTGGTGAAGAATGGCTCGAACACTCGCTCGCGCACGTCCTCGGGGATTCCGCAGCCGGTGTCCGCGATCTCGATCGTGACGTGGTCCTGCTCGTGCCGCGTTCGCACCCGGATGAGCCCGCGCTCGCCACGTTCGGCCTTGACCGTCTCGATCGCGTGCGCGGCGTTGACGATCAAGTTGAGCAGGACCTGGTTGATCTCGCTCGCGTAGCACTGGACCCGTGGC
>DAIRFU010000460.1:0-2132 GCA_036794935.1 Kofleriaceae bacterium
GGGGGCGCGTGGACCGAGCACGACGTCGAGATCGGCGGCCTCGAGCGTCTCGCGCTCGACGAGCGCCGCGGACAGCCGATCGAGCCGCTCGCGCTGCTTGGTGATCGTCGAGGTCGCCGCCTCGAGTGCATCGGCGAGCAGGTGGCGCGCCTCGTTCTCGATCGCGTGCACCGTCGCGTCGCTCGTCATCCGCTCACCCGCGATGCGCGCGCCGAGGAACGGCTGCTCGATGTCGACGTCGTAGTACGCCGGGCCGAGCTCGTCGCTCATGCCGTAGTGCGCGACCATCTTCGAGGCGAGCCGTGTCGCCTCGCGCAGGTCGTGCTCGGCGCCGGTCGAGATGTCGCCCAGCACCAGGCGCTCCGCCGCGTAGCCGCCGAGCAGCACGAGCAGGCGCGCGTTGAGCTCGGCGCGCGTGTGGAGGTGACGGTCCTCCGGCGCCACCTGCTGGGTCGCGCCGAGCGCCATGCCGCGCGGCAGGATCGAGACCCGGCGCAGCGCCTCGGCCTCGGGCGTCGCCCACGCGAGCACGGCGTGCCCCGACTCGTGTACCGCGACGCGCGTCTTCTCGGCGCGGCGCAGCTTCGCCTCGCGCGGATCGCCGAGCACGATCTTGTCGAACGCGGCGACGAAGTCCTCGCGCGTGAGCCCGTCGGCCCGCCGGCGGGTCGCGTGGAGTGCGGCCTCGTTCGCGAGGTTCGCGAGGTCGGCGCCCGAGAAGCCGGCCGTCATCGCGGCGAGATCGTCGAGGCCGACGTCGCCGGCGAGCGGCTTGCCCTTCGTGTGGACCGCGAGGATCGCGCGGCGCGCACCCGCCTCCGGGAGGTCGACGACGACGCGCCGGTCGAAGCGGCCCGGCCGGAGCAGCGCCGGGTCGAGGACGTCGGGCCGGTTCGTCGCCGCGATCACGACCACGAGGTCGGTGCGATTGAAGCCGTCCATCTCGGCGAGCAGCTGGTTCAGCGTCTGCTCGCGCTCGTCATGGCCGCCGCCGAAGCCGGTGCCGCGGGCACGGCCGACCGCGTCGATCTCGTCGATGAAGATGATCGCGGGCGCCTTCTCCTTCGCCTGCTCGAACAGCTCGCGCACGCGCGCCGCGCCGACGCCGACGAACATCTCGACGAACTCCGACGCGGTGATCGAGTAGAACGGCACGTCGGCCTCGCCGGCGACCGCGCGCGCGAGCAGCGTCTTGCCGGTGCCGGGCGGCCCGAGTAGCAGCACGCCGCGCGGGATCTTCGCGCCGAGGCGGTAGAAGCGGTCCGGCTCCTTGAGGAACTGGACGATCTCGGTCAGGTCGCGCTTGGCGGCGGCGAGGCCGGCGACGTCCTCGAACGTCACCTTGGTGCCCTCGCTCTTCTCGAACTTGCGGCCGCGCTTCAAGAACCCACCGAGCGGGCCACCGCCGGCGACCATCATCTGGCGCGCCCGCCGCGAGATCCACCACCACACGCCGATGATCAGGATCCAGGGCAACAGGCCGATCACGATCTGGAGCAGCAGCGACGACTCCGGGTTCTCGGCGGTGATCTGAACGTTCTGGTCGTCGAGCAACGGGATCAGGCGCTCGTCGGGCGGCGTGAGCGTGTGAAACCGCATCATCGCGTCGCCGTGGTACATCTGCGGCGCGTGGAGCTGGGCGGTGAGCTCGTCGCCGCGGATCACGACCGACTTCACCTTGCCGCTGCGGATCCAGTCGACCGCGGTCGTGTAATCGACGCTCGGCGGCGCGTCCTCGGCCGTCTGGCCGCGCCACGTCCAGAACAGGATGACCGCGAGCAGGATGAGCAGCCACCCCCACGGACGGCGCGGCGGGGCGGCGGCTTGGATCGGGGGACGCTCGGCAGCCACGCTCCCCAGTCGTGCAACGATCCGGCCAGCGGGCGAGCGCGAGAGATGCTCCGAGCGAGCATCGCGCAGCGCGCCCCGGCGCGGTGAGCCATCGGTCACGCGCACGGGGCCAGGCGATGTGCAACACGCGGCTCACCTCGTTGTCTCCGTGGCTGGCGCACGAACGTGCATCGAGGCAAAGTGAGGGCACTTTTGAGTTACGAGCTGCGCATCAGTTGGCGATATCTCTACGGTGGCAAGCGCGATCGCGTGATGCTGCTGTGCGCGGGCGGCTCGCTGCT
>DAIRFU010000460.1:2142-5899 GCA_036794935.1 Kofleriaceae bacterium
CGTCACCCTCGCAGGCCTGATCTGGGTTCTTAGCTCGGGCGGCTCGAGCCCCTACGGCGTGCTCACGCTCGTGGTCGGCATGATCTCGACCGCGGTGTTCGGCCTCTTGTCGTTGTTCTCCGTGTTCACGAGCGTGTCGGTGCTCGGCGTCGCGCTCGGTGTCGCTGCGCTGACAATCGTGTTCGCGGTCACGACGGGATTCGAGCAGCAGTTCCGCGACAAGGTCCTCGGCGTCAACGCGCACGTCATCGTGCTCAAGTCCCAGGCCACGTTTGCCGAGTACCGGGACGTGATGAAGACGGCCAAGCGCATCGATCCGGAGGTGCTCGCGGTCCAGCCGTTCATCTTCGCCGAGATGCTGGTCACGCGCGGCAAGGGCGAGCTCTCGGGCGTCGCCATCAAGGGGGTCGATCCCAAGCTCGTGCGCGGCGTGCTCGATCTCGACCGGCACATGATCGAGGGCTCGATCGACACCCTGGCGCACGAGCCGAAGCCAGGCGAGCTGCCGCCGATCATCATGGGCAAGGAGCTCGCGCACAAGCTCAAGGCGAAGATCGGCGACCAGGTCACCGTCGTGGTGCCGCTGTCCAACATCGACTTCGACACCTGGCGCGCGAAGTCGAGTGCGCCGCGCACGCGCAAGTTCCGGGTCAGCGGCATCTTCTACAGCGGCTTCGACGAGTACGACCGCCGGCTCATGTACACCTCGCTGCGCGAGACCCAGGAGCTCATCGGTCGCGGCGATCAGGTGATGGGGGTCGAGCTCAAGGTGAAGAACGTCGACCGCGCGAACGAGATCGCGAAGAAGCTCGAGCGCGCGCTCGGGGGCCCGCCGTACCAGGTCCAGGACTGGTACGACCTCAACCAGAACCTGTTCACCGCGCTCAAGCTGCAGAAGCTCGCGCTCGTGATCATCCTGACCCTCATCATCATCGTCGCCGCGGTCAATCTGGTCTCGGCGCTGACCATGATGGTCACGGACAAGACGCGCGAGATCGCGATCCTGAAGTCGATGGGCGCGACCTCGTCCAGCGTATCGCGGGTGTTCCTGTTCCTCGGTGTCGCGATCGGCGGCGTCGGGACGGTGATCGGCGTCGCGATCGGGCTCGTCACCTGTTACGTGGTCAGCGCGTACGGCTACCACCTCGATCCCAAGGTCTACCTGATCGATCGGCTGCCGATCGACGTGCGCTGGTTCGAGGTGCTCCTCGTCGCCGGCGTGACGCTCGTCATCAGCCTGTTCGCGACCTGGGCGCCGGCCAAGGCCGCCTCCGCGCTGCGCCCGGTCGAGGGCCTGCGGTACGACTGAAGCCCGGCGACCGTACTTCAGGGCTGTGGATATGTCCTGAACGCAAAAATAGTTGCATGAATGCAACTATCGGATGAGATCCCCTCTGTGGTTTCAGGTGGTTACCTTGTCCTACATTGGTCCACCCCTTGTAATAGGGCGCAGCCATCATGCGCAACATCAACTCGCTTATTGCGGTTCTCGCTCTCTCGTTCGCTTCGCTCTCGATCACGGCCTGCGCCACCAGCGGTGACGAGTACGCCGACGACTACGGCGACGCCGAGTCCAACGCCTCGGCCCCCGGCAAGGTCGACCTCTGGCAGTCGGCCGACAGCCAGTGGCACTTCCACGTCGTCTCGGGCAACGGCCGCACGCTGCTGAGCTCGGAGGCGTACACGGCGCGCACCGGTGCGCTGAACGGCCTGCTCTCGGTCCTCGACAACGGCGTCGACCCGGCGATGTACCAGCTCAACCAGACGAAGTCGGGCAAGTGGAACCTCCGCCTCCGCGCGGCGAACTACGAGATCGTGGCCTTCACCCAGGCGTATGCGACCAAGTCGAGCGCGAAGCGCGCGATCACCAGCTGCGTCAACGCGATCACGACGTACCTCGACCGCGTCGAGTCGAACACGTCGGGTGCGCGCGTCGAGGTGCTCGCGAGCGATGCCGGCTTCCGCTTCAACCTGCACGCCCGTAACGGCGAGATCGTGCTGAGCTCGGAGAACTACACGACGCAGGCGGCGGCGTGGAACGGCGCGTTCGCGATCCAGGACGCGGCGGCGCTCGAGGGTTCGTTCGAGGTCAAGACCTCGCTCGACAACCGCTTCTACTTCACGCTGACCGCGGCCAACGGCCAGGTCGTCGGCGTCAGCCAGCTCTACACGTCGCGCCAGTCGGCAGAGGCCGGCGTCGCGTCGGTGACCTCGCTGCTCGGCTCGCTCGACCTGATCTGAACGTCTCGCTGCTTATCTTTTGGCACGGCGGATCCCGCAGCAGATGCGGCTTCCGCCGTCGCCATTTTCGGCTCAGTCGGGCTTGGCTCCCACCGTACGGCCGAGGTGCAGGCCGCGGCGCTTGAGCAGCCGGTACAGCGTGACCGTGTTGATCCCCGCGGCTTGCGCGGCCTTCTTCACGTTGCCGCCGTGCTTCGCGAGCAGGTCGGTGAGGTACTGACGCTCGAGCGGCGCGAGCCACTTCTCGCGCGCCTCGTCGAGCGTGAGCTGCGGCTGCGTGCGAGCGCGCTCGCGGTGAGGACGCGGATCCTGGAGCGGGCGAGGAAGATCCTCGACGCGCAGCTCGTCTCCGGTGCACAGGATGATGGCGTGCTCGATCGTGTTCTTGAGCTCGCGCACGTTGCCGGGGAAGTCGTACGCCTGCAGGCGGGCGAGCACGTCGGGGCCCAGGCGCGGCGCCTGCTTGCCGTGCGCGGATGCCGATTGCTCGAGGAAGACGTGCGCGAGCACCTCGAGGTTGTCCTTGTAGCTGCGCAGCGGCGGCAGGTCGAGCGTCATCACGCTGAGGCGGTAGAACAGATCGTCGCGGAACGCGCCGGTCTTCGCCATCGCCTCGAGATCGCGGTTCGTCGCGCAGATCAACCGGACGTCGACGCGGTCGGGCGGCTCGTTGGAGCCGAGCGGCTGGACCTCGCCTTGCTCGACGGCGCGCAGCACCTTCGCCTGCAGCATCACCGGCAGCTCGCCGACCTCGTCCAGGAACAGCGTCCCGCCGTTCGCCTTCTGGAACTCGCCGACCTTGTGGAAGCTCGCGCCCGTGAACGCGCCCTTGACGTGACCGAACAGGATCGACTCGAGCAGCGTCTCGGGGATCGCGGCGCAGTTGACGGTGACGTACGGCTTCTCGGCGCGCCGGCTGTTCCAGTGGATCGCGCGGGCGACGAGATCCTTGCCGGTGCCGCTCTCGCCGCGGATCAGGATCGGCGCGTTCGTCGGCGCGGCGAGCTCCAGCTTGCGCTCGACCTCGTGCCACGCGGCCGACAGTCCCTTGATCATCAGCGGCCGGCCGGTCGCGGCGCGCGAGAGCTTGTCGACCTGGACGCGGCGCAACAGCGGCGCGGCGACCTCGGCGATCGCGGTGATCGCGCGCAGATCCTTGTCCGCGAGGCCTCGCGGGTCGCGCGTCGACACGGTGAGCACGCCGAGCGGGCGGCGCTGGTAATTGATCGGCGCCGCGGCGATGCAACCGACGTCGATCAGGTAGCGCGTGTACAGCGGGTCGCGCGCCGTATCGGTCACGAGGTACGGCGAGTCGGTGTCGTAGACGTGCAGGGCGATACCGGCCCGCGGACCATCGCGGCGGACGACGCGCGGTAACGTGACGATCACGCCGCTGACGACGTGATGGACGAGCACGAGGCCGTTCGCCTCCTTGTCCCACACGAACAGCGCGCCGTGCTCGGCGCCGGTCTGCTCGAGCGCGATCGCGACCAGCTCGGCCTCGATGGCGCCGGCC
>DAIRFU010000461.1:0-5891 GCA_036794935.1 Kofleriaceae bacterium
TCGCGTCGGCCGATGCGGTCCGCCGCGCGGTCGCCGCCGCCGAGATGCCCGCCGGGCTCGTCGTGCCGGCCGACTTCGCCCCCGCGGCAGGCCGGCCGATCGAGCTCGTGATCGATCTCGGCGAGCAGGTCCAGGTCCGCGGCCCGCTGCAGGGCGCGCTGACCGGCGCGGTCATGCGCGGGCTCGCACCGGTGCGGGCCGGCGCGTCGCCGCCCGTCGTCGAGGCGAAGTCGCCGCCCGGCGTCGGCAAGCCGATCGACAACATCTCGAGCTTCCAGGTCACGGTGCCCGGCAACGGCGTCTTGTTCGGGTTCTTCATCGCGATGACGGTGGCGATGACGTTCTCGAGCGAGCGGCACTCCGGGACGTGGCGGCGGCTGCTCGCGGCGCCGGTGCCACGCTGGCGCGCACTGCTCGGCAAGCTCGTGCCGTATTACCTGATCGGGGTCGTCCAGCTCGCGGTGCTGTTCGGCATCGGCGCCGGTGTGTTCGGCATGAAGTGCGCCGGCAGCGTGAGCGCGCTGATCGTGCTCTCGCTCGTCGTCGTGCTGTGCGCGCTCGCGTTCGGCATGCTCGTCGCGTCGTTCGGCTGGACCGAGAAGCAGATCGGCAGCACCGTGCCCGTGATGTTGCTGGTGATGGGGCTCGTCGCCGGCTGCATGTTCCCGCGCCTCTTGATGCCGCCGTTCATGCAGAAGCTCGGCCTCGTCGTGCCGCACTCGTGGGCGCTCGACGGCTACTACGCCGTGCTGGTCCGCCAGGGCACGACCCTCGCCGATATCGCGCCGACGCTCGGCGTGCTCGGCGCGTTCACCGTCGGCTTCGCGGTGCTCGGCCTGTGGCGCTTCAAGTTCGAGTGACAGGCCGTGCGTTGAACCCGATTGCGCCGTGATCCGGTGCCCAGCTCCGGGCGTACGATGACGTGATCATGAGCCAGCCACCTCCCGGGTCCCTCGGTCTGCCGTTCGTCGGTGACGCCCTGAAGTTCCTCAAGGACCCATTCGCGTACACGCTCGCGCGCACGCGCCAGCACGGCAACGTGTGGCGGACGCGGATCCTCGGCGACGTCGTCGTGTTCTTCGCCGGGCCCGAGGCGTTCACGTTCTTCATGGACGAGGCCAACTTCACGCGCGAGAACGGCTCGCCGAAGTTTCTCCAGGAGATCCTGCACCGCGACGCGGTCCCGTTCCTCGACGGTCCGCGGCACAAGACGCGCAAGCGGCTCTTGCTCTCGGCGTTCACGCGCGAGGCCCTCGACGGCTACCTGCCGAACATCACACGCATCCTCACGCGCTACACGGCGAGGTGGGCCGGCGCGGGGGAGCAGGCGATCGTCGATGACCTGTCGCAGCTCGGCTTCGACATCGCCGACATGCTGTTCGCGGCGGCCGACCCCGATGCGAGCAACGTGGAGCGCGGCCGCGACTTCCTGACGATGCTGCGCGGCACGTTCGCGCCGCCGGTGAACCTGCCGTTCACCGCGTACGGCAAGGCGCTCAAGGCGCGCGACCGCATGCGCGCGTACATCAAGGACGCCGTCGCGACCAAGGATCGTGCGGGCAGCGCGCTCGGCGTGCTCAAGGCGGCGCGCGGTCCCGGCGGCGAACAGCTGACCGCCGAGGAGCTCGAGATCGAGCTGCTCCACTTCTACTTCGCGGCGCACGGCGGGCTCACGGCCGCGCTCGCCTGGCTGGTCGTCGTGCTCGGCGAGCACCCGGAGCTCGCGCAGCGGCTGCGCGCCGAGGCGGATGCGCAGCTCGGAGATGGCGCCCCGACGCCCGCGCATATCGATCAGCTCGCGTACGCGCGTGCGGTGTCGCGAGAGGTGCTGCGCGCGTACCCGATCGCGCCGACGACGTTCATCGGCGTGGCCAGGCGAGACCTCGAGCACGCCGGCTACGCGATCCGTGCCGGCTGGAAGGGGGCGGGCGCGATCTGGGCGACGCTCCACGACGGCACCACGTTCCGCGATCCGGCGCGGTTCGATGCCGAGCGGCTCGGCGACGACGCGCTGCGCGCGCTCCCCGACGGCGCGTACGTGCCGCAGGGCGGCGGACCGCGCGACGGCCATCGCTGCGCGGGCGAGGCGCTGATCCAGGCCGTGATGCCCGCGTTCCTCGGCTGGTTCACGCGGCGCTACGACGTGGCCTGGCCGGCGCAGGATGTATCGCCGGCCGGCGCGGGCCTCGGGCCGCTGCCCAGGAGCGGCGTGCGGCTCGCGATCACCGCGCGCTGACGATCAGCGCGACGCCTCGTAGATGTCGGCCTCGTGCTCGAACACGATGTGGCGGTTGTTGCCCAGCACGAACGGCGCCGCATCGCGGCCGCCGGTGTTCAGCTCGTCGACCGGCACCGGCGCCGTGTACGTACCGCTCGCTTGCTTGTACGCGACGTAGAGGTCGCGGGTGCCGCCGCGGTGAAAGTAGACGACGGCGCCGTCGTTCGTCAGGGTCGGCGCGCCCGGATCGGTCCCGACCGAGAGCTCGGGATGATCGACGCGCGGGCCCCATGGCTCGCTCGTGCTCGCCCGCGTGTGAAACGCGAACGTGTTCGTCGCGGTGTTGACGATGACGATCGCGGTCAGGCCGTCCGGCGAGATCGCGACGTCGCTGTCATCGTCGGAGGTCGAGAGCTCGGCCACGCGGGTCGGCGCCCCCCAGCTCGTCGTGAACGTCGACACGTAGACGTCGTAGTCGCCGTCGCGGCTCGACGTGAAGTAGAGCGTGTGCGCGTCGGGACTCAGCTCGGGCGACTTCTCGTTCGAGCCGCTGTTGAGCACGACGAGCTTGGTGACCGCCATCGTGCCGGTCGGCGTCGCCCGGACGCCACCGTAGAGATCGTCGTCGTTCTCCGACATGAAGACCATCACCCGGAGGTCCGCGGACATCGACGGATCGGACTCGCCACCGACGGTGAGCGTGATCTCGGTCGCCGGTCCCCACGGCCCGAGCGGCGCGGCATCGATCGGCGCGTCGATCGCCACCGGGGTGTCCACGGGTGCGTCGGCGCCGAGCCCGGCATCGTCGAGCACGGTTCCGGGGACGACACACGCGCCGGCCTGGCAGATCAGCCCGCTCGGGCACTCCCCGGCTGGACCGCACGGAGCGCCCGGACTGACCGCCGGCTGATAACACGCCGCGCATAGCACCGCGATCGGGGCCCAGCCGTGGCGCATCCGCCGAGTGTAGCGCGGCCCTCAGCCGCCGCGGAGGAATACGTCGACGGCCTTGGCGGTGTCGCGGCCCTCCGCGATGGCCCAGACGACCAGCGACGCACCGCGGTGCGCGTCGCCCGCGCAGTACACGCCCTTGACGTTCGTCGAGAACGCGCGATCGACAATGATGTTGCCGCGCGGATCGAGCGCGACACCGAGCTGGTCGGCGAGCGTGGTCGTGTCGGGGCCGAGGAAGCCGAGCGCCAGGATCAGGGTGTCGACCTCGAGGCGCAGCTCGCTGCCGGCGATGTCGACGAGCGTGCCGTCCCGCAGCTCGACGCGGACGCCGTGGAGGGCGACCAGCGTGCCGTCCTTGCCCTCGAGTCGCGTCGTGCGGAACGCGAACTCGCGCTCGCCGCCTTCTTCCTGCGAGCTCGACGTGCGGAACACGAGCGGCCAGGCCGGCCACGGGTTCGTGGCCGCGCGCGCGGCGGGCGGGGCGGGCATCAGCTCGATCTGCATCACGTGCGCGGCGCCCTGGCGCAGGGCGGTGCCGAGGCAGTCGCTGCCGGTGTCGCCGCCGCCGAGGATGATGACGCGCTTGCCGGTGACATCGTGCCGTGCGGCCGGCTTCTCGCCACCCACGACCTCGTTCTGCTCGGTGAGGTAGTCCATCGCGATGAGCACCCCGGCGAGCTCGCGGCCGGGCACCTCGAGGTCGCGCGGGCGCTGGGCGCCGATCGCGAGCACGAGCGCGTCGTGGTCCGCGCGCAGCTGCTTCCATGTCGGCTGCTTGCCGACGCTGACGCCGCAGCGCAGCTCGACGCCCTCTTTCGACAGCACCTCGAGCCGTCGATCGATGACGTACTTCTCCATCTTGAAGTCGGGGATGCCGTAGCGGAGCAGCCCGCCCGGGCGCTTGGCCGCTTCATAGACGATCGCGGTGTGACCGGCGCGGTTCAGCCGCGCGGCGGCGGCCAGGCCGGCCGGGCCGGAGCCGACGATCGCGACGCGCTTGCCGGTGCGCGCCTTCGGCGGCCGCGGCGTGACCCAGCCTTCCTGCCACGCGCGCTCGATGATGGCGCGCTCCAGCGACTCGATCGTCACCGGCGCGAAGGGGAGGCCGCCGGACTCACGCGGGCGACCGGGCTCGCCATCGATGCCCAGGACGCAGGCGCCCTCGCACGGGGCAGGGCAGATCCGGCCGGTGAATTCCGGGAAGTCGTTCGTCACCGCGAGCTGGCGGTGCGCCTCGTGCCAGCGGTCGGTGTAGACCGCGTGCGCGAACTCGGGGATCGGGTTGCCGAGGGGACAGCCCTGGGTGCAGAACGGCACGCCGCAGTCCATGCAGCGGCCACCCTGCTGCTTCGACTCGGCCGGCTCGGCGGTGACCTCGACCTCGCGCCAGTCGCGCAGGCGCTCGTCGATCGGCCGCCGATGCGCGCCGGCCCGCGTCCACTCCAGAAATCCGGTGGGCTTGCCCATCAGCCGACTCCTGCCTGCGCGACCACGAGCGGTCGTGGGCGCGTGGTCGATCGCCGTCGCTCGAGCACGCGCTTGTACTCGATCGGCATCACCTTGACGAAGCGCGCGATCAGGTGATCCCAGTTGTCGAGCAGCTTCTTGCCGCGCGGGCTGTCCGTGAACCGCACGTGATCCTCGATCAGGCTGTGGACGAGCCACAGATCGCTGTCCTCGGCGAGCGGCTCGAGCTCGACCATCGCGAGGTTGCAGCGCGCGCGGAACGACTGCGCCGGATCGAACACGAACGCGGTGCCGCCGCTCATGCCGGCCGCGAAGTTGCGGCCGACCGGGCCGAGCACGACGACGACGCCACCGGTCATGTACTCGCAGCCGTGGTCGCCGACGCCCTCGACGACCGCGCGCGCGCCCGAGTTGCGGACGCAGAAGCGCTCGCCGGCGAGGCCGTTCGCGAACAGATCGCCGGCGGTCGCGCCGTACAGCGCGACGTTGCCGATGATCACGTTGTCCTCGGGGGCGAAGCGCGAGCCGGCCGGCGGCTTGACGATGATGCGACCGCCCGACAGGCCCTTGCCGATGTAGTCGTTCGCATCGCCCGACAGCTCGAGCGTGACGCCGGGCGCGAGGAACGCACCGAAGCTCTGGCCGGCCGAGCCGGTCAGCGCGACGCGGATCGTGTCGTCGGGCAGCCCGCGTGCGCCGAAGCGGCGCGCCAGCTCGCCCGAGAGCAGCGTACCCGCCGCCCGCTTGCTGTTGTCGATCGCCAGCTCGATCGCGATCGGCGCGATCGGCTGGTCCTCGACGGGCAGCCGCTTCAGCACCTCGTGATCGATGTGATCCTCGAGCGGCCACGGCTGCGCCTTCTCGAACCGCAGCGGCAGCTTGGTGTGGGACACCGGTCGCCGCACGATCGCCGACAGATCGAGGTCGCGGGTCTTGCCGTGCTTCTCGAGCATGCGCCGTCGCACCTTGAGGTACTCGACCTTGCCGATGACCTCGTCGAGCGAGCGCGCACCGAGCGCGGCGAGCCGGCGGCGTACGCCCTCGGCGACGAACGTGAAGTACGCGACGACGTGCTCGGGCGTGCCGACGAAGCGCTGGCGCAGCTCGGGATCCTGCGTCGCGATGCCGACCGAGCAGGTGTTGAGGTGGCACTTGCGCAACATCACGCAGCCGGTCGCGATCAGCGACGCGGTCGCCATGCCGAACTCCTCGGCGCCGAGCAGCGCGGCGACGATGATGTCGCGCGACGTGC
>DAIRFU010000462.1:0-5883 GCA_036794935.1 Kofleriaceae bacterium
ATGGACCTGGCGCCGGCCAAGGACGATGGCGGCGTGGCGCCGGCCAAGACGCCATGACGAAGCACCTGATCGCTGCGTGCCTGGTGCTCGCCGCGTGTGCGGGCCGGCAGGTGCGCACGCAGACGACCGCGAACGAGGGCCTCATCGCCGAGGCGCGCGCGAACGGAGCACTGCGCTGTGCGCCGGTCGAGCTCGCGATGGCCGAGTCGTACAACGACTTCGCGATCCACGCGCTCGACGAGGGCAACTACCACGACGGCAAGCGCACCGCGGCCGTCGCCGAGACGAACGCGCGGCTCGCGATCGAGAAGTCGCCGAAGGATCGCTGCACCGACAAGGCCGCCCCCGGCGACCGCGATGGCGACGGCCTCACCGACGACGTCGACAAGTGCCCGGACGACCCCGAGGACAAGGACGGCTACCAGGACGAGGACGGCTGCCCCGAGCTCGACAACGACGCCGACGGCATCCAGGACGTCACCGACAAGTGTCCGCTCGATCCGGAAGACCTCGACAAGTTCGAGGACGAGGACGGCTGCCCCGATCTCGACAACGACCAGGACGGGCTCTCCGACAAGATCGATCAGTGCCCGAACGAGGCCGAGGACAAGGATGGCTTCGAGGATGACGACGGCTGCCCGGATCCGGACAACGACAAGGACACGTTCCTCGACCAGGACGACAAGTGCCCGCTCGAGTTCGGCGTCGCGCCCGACGGCTGCCCGAAGAAGTACACGAACGTCGTCGTCACCAAGACGAAGATCGAGATCAAGCAGACGATCTTCTTCGAGTTCAACAAGGCGACGATCAAGCGGGTCTCCTACGCCCTCCTGAACGAGGTCGCCCAGGCGATGCAGGACAACCCGACGATCAAGGTCGAGGTCCAGGGCCACACCGACTCCGTCGGCAACGACCGGTTCAACCTGAAGCTGAGCCAGAAGCGCGCCGAGAGTGTGACGGCCTACCTCGCGAAGCGGGGCGTCAGCGCCGACCGCATGGTCCCGAAGGGTTACGGCGAGAACGTACCGATCGCGGACAACCGCACCAAGGACGGCCGGGCGCAGAACCGCCGCGTCGAGTTCGTAATTACGGAGCGCTAGGTTAGGTTTTTTCAGTCTGGGCGGACGGTTTTCTCTGTTATGACACCCCCATGAGGGGATGCTGTTTCATCGCGGTCATCGCGATCTTGTTCGGCTTCGGCGCCGGCGTCGCGCACGCGAGCCCGAAGTCCGACATCCAGACCAAGATCAAGGAGGCGATGGAGAACTACGACCTGATGGACTACGACGCCGCTCGTAAGCTCCTCAACCAGGCGCTCGCCATCGCGAAGAAGAACCGGCTGGACAAGGATCCGATCGTCGCGAAGGCGCACCTCTCGCTGGGTATCGTCCAGTTCGTCAACCAGCAGGTCGACGCCGCGAAGCTATCGTTTCTGTCGGCCGTCCAGATCGACCCGAAGATCGACATCGACCCGGCCTACAAGTCCGATGACATGGCCAAGCTCCTCGAGGAGGCACGCAAGGAGGCGGGTGGAGAGCCGGCCTCGCTGGGCAGCGAGCCGGCGAGCGACACCGTCGACTGCCTGACCGTCGAGGGCCTCCAGCACGAGATCATCGACACCGCGCCGAGTGGTGCGCCGCTCTCGATCTCCGCGTACCTCGCACCCGACGTGACGGCGACGAAGGTCTCGGTCATGTACCGGCCCGAGGGCTCGACCGACTTCACCGAGGTCCAGCTCCAGAAGCAAGGCGAGTGCAAGTACACCGGCGCGATCCCGGCGGCCGCGTTCAAGGGCTCGCTCGTCCATTATTACGTCGCCGCGTACGGCGACGGCAGCAAGCCCGTCGCCTCGAAGGGCTCGTCGGGGTCGCCGAACATCATCGAGGTCAGCGGCACCGCAGGCGGTGGCGTGATCGGTGACAACGAGGATCCGATCGGTGGCGGTGGTGACGGTGGCAGCGTCTCCTCCGGCGTCACCGTCAGCGGCCCCAAGCGCGCGCGCATCATGATCGCGGTCGCCGGCGGCGCCGGCTCGGGCTACGTCAGCGGCCAGACCGAGGCCATGAACATGGTCAAGAACTGCTGCATCGGCGGCCCGAGCGTCGTGCTCCAGCCCGAGATCGGTTACTTCGTGAACCCGCGCCTGTCGATCGGGGTCGCGGCGCGGATCGGGATCCCGCTCGGCGCCAACGTCGAGGGCCACGCGACCGCGGCGCCCTCCGGCCTCTTGCGCGTGCGCTACGCACTGTCCGCGAGCGGTGAGGGTCTGCGCGTCATGGGCCAGATCGGCGCCGGCATCCTGCGCAACACGATCAAGCTCGACAACAACGAGCCCGGCATGGACACCGACATCGTCGCCCAGGGCCCGTTGCTCGTCGGCGCCGGCATCGGCTTCACGCGGCGGCTCTCGAACAGCATCTCGGTGATGGCCGACCTGTCCGCGCTCGGCGCGATCGCGGTGGTCGATTCGATCGGTGCCGCGCCGGTGCTCAACAACGGCTTCGGCGCCGACCTCTCGCTCGGCATCCAGCTCGGGTTCTGATCTGTGTAGCGTGCGCTGTCCTCATGAATACACTCACGGGAACGATGAAGGTCGCTTCGATTCCCGTTCTTCTTTGGCTCAGAACGGCGAGAGCGCTTCGTACTTGTTGCGAACCACGTCTTCGGGCGACTCCCCTATCCGGCTCGATCATCGCGGGTAGCGTGCACCCCGTGATCACGACGGATGCGGCCGTCAGCTCAGCATCGAGCGCAGCGGGTGCAGCACGATGAGCACCTCGCCGGCGGTCACCTCCGCGGCGGCCGGCGCGGCCGAGAGCACGACGGCGGCCTCGATCACGCGGTCGCCGCCCTCGTTGAGGTAGATGACGCGCTTGATCGGCCGGCGCGTGTTCGCGACTGCCACGAGGTCCTCGAACAGCGTCGGGTAGACCTCGGGGAGCGCGGAGTCGCGGAGCTGGAGGCCGCCGGCGATGCCGCCGCAGCCGAGGAACTCGAGGAACGCCGGGTTCGCGGCGCGCACGCGGCCCTCGGGGTCGCAGGACGCCATCGGTAGCGGCACCGCGCCGAACACCTCGGCCGCGGCCTTGAGCCGGTGGTCGTACTCGCGGCGCTCGCGGGCGGCGTCGGGGGCGACGGCGCGGCGGCGGCCACCCTGATCCATGCCGAGCATGCCCATCAGCGTGCGCAGCTCGTACATGAACGCGGCGACGTCGGGGTGGCGATCGCTCGGATCCTTCGCGGTCGCGCGCGCGATGATCTGATCGGCGCGCTCGTCGAGCGACTCGCCGTGATCGGTGTACTTGCTGGCCGGCGGCACCGGGTACTTCTTGTGCTGCTTGAACACTTCCTTGGTGTCGCCGACGAACGGCAGCTTGCCGGTGAGCAGCTCGAAGAACACGATGCCCATCGCGTAGATGTCGCTCGCCTGCGTGGCGGGCGCGCCGTCGATGCGCTCGGGCGCGAGGTACTCGGGCGTGCCGTCGACACCCTCGGTGTGGCCGAGGTCGGCGCGCGACAGACCGAAGTCGAGCAGCTTGATCAGGCGCCGCTGCGCGGGCGTGCGGACCATGAAGATGTTCTCGGTCTTGATGTCGCCGTGCAGGATCTGGCGGCTGTGGATGAACCGCGCCGCGTCGCTGACCTGCCACATCACGTCGCACGCGACCTTCGCGGCGAGGCCACCGCTGTGGCGCAGGCGGGCGTGCACCGTCTGGCCCTCGAGCAGCTCCATCACCATGAACAGGCCGAACAGCTCGTCCTGACCGAAGTCGACGATCGAGCAGATGTTGTCGTGCGTCAGCGCGGAGGCGAGGCGAGCCTCGCGATAGAACAGCTCGCGGATCTTCGGGTTCGTCGCGATCGCGGACTTGATCAGCTTGAGCGCGAACGGCTTGCCGAGCGCCGAGTGACGCACGCGCAGGACGCGCCCCATGCCACCGCGGCCGAGCTGGCCCTCGACGACATAGCGGCCACCGACCAGATCGCTCGAACGCGCGCCGCGCGGTCGATCGACCTCGGTGACGGGATAGTCGCCGAACGGCGCGACCGAGCCGGTCGCTGACGTGGTCGGCGGCGGTGGCAGCTCGAGCGGCATGTCGCTGACGAAGCTCTTGGTCGACAGCATCGAGCGCGTCACCGACGGCAACAGCGTCTCGTGGCCATCTCGCTCCACCGGCTCGGGCAAATCGAGCTCCAGGTCGGACGGAGTTCCCATCGACCCCATGGTACCGAAAAAACGCTATAAGGTGCGCATGGACGAGGCAAGCTTCGATCGAGTGGCCCGCGCGGAGCTACGTGCGATCGAGGACGTATTTACCGACATCGATCCCGACCTGGTGGAGGTCTCGACCAGCGATGGGGTCCTGCGGCTCGATCTGCGCGACGGCACGAAGGTCGTCATCAACAGCCACCGGGCGGCCCGTCAGATCTGGATGGCGGCCGTGGCGACGGCCTGGCACTTCGACCCGACCGACGCCGGCACGTGGGTTGCCGCGAAGACCGGCGAGGAGCTGCGTGCCACGCTGGCGCGGCTGCTCCAGGACCGGATCGGGCTCGAGCTACGTGTTTGATCGTGTATCTTTGCGGGCATGGCCGAGTCGCAGATCCTGAGTGTGATCCGGGTGTGGGCCGCCGTCGCCTGGGCAGACGGTGTGCTGGCCGAGGCCGAGGCGGAGGGCATGCGCCGGCTGATTCGCAGCGCGGACCTGACGCCTGACGAGCGCGGAGCCGCGACCGCCTTCCTCGATGCGCGGGTCGACCTGCCCGAGCTGTACCTCAAGAACCTCAATCCGGAATCGCGGCGCGGCATCTACCGGGCGGCCTGCCGGATGGCGGTGGTCGACCACGTGTTCGCCCGCGCCGAGCGCAAGCTCCTGGATCGTCTGCAGAGCATGCTCGGCGTCCCGGCCGACATCGCGCGCGAGATCGAGGCGGACATCCCGGGGATCGAGGTCTAACCGCCGGTGATCATGCAGCGCCGGCACTCGATGCGCCACCTGGCATGGCGGGGCACGGTGGCCGCGGTGTCGCAGGCGATGATGTTCAGCGGGCTGTACCCGCTCGTCCCGCACCTGCTGCGCGTCGTCCAGGATCGCCGGCCACGCGCTCCGGTCGCCGCCGGCCGGCCCGAGGCGACGCGGCACGTGGGGTCGGTACGCACGGCGCTGACCGAGTGGGGCATGGCGATGGCGGTCTCGGCGGTCCGACCGGTCGGCTTCTTCCCGCTGCCGGGGGCGCGCCAGCACGGGCCGCGGCCGATCATCGTGATCCACGGCTACGCGATGAACCGGGCGAACTTCGTGCCGCTCGCGTACCGGCTGGCGCGGGTCGGGCTCGGACCGATCATCGGCTTCGAGTACTGGACGCTCGGCCGCGTCGCCGCCGGTGCCCGCCAGCTCGCGTGGTTCGTCGAGCACGTCCAGACGGTCACCGGCGCACCGCAGGTCGACATCATCGGTCACTCGATGGGCGGCGTCGTCGGCCGCTACTACGTGCAGCTGCTCGGCGGGGATGGCGCGGTCGCGAACCTCATCACGATCGGCACGCCCCATATCGGCACCGCCGTCTCGGAGCTCGGGGTTGGCCATCCGGCGCGCGAGCTGCTCGTCGGCTCGACGCTCGTGCAGCGGCTGTCGTTCGCGCCACCGCCGCGCGATACGCGCGTGACGATGATCTTCTCGCACGCCGACGCGCTGGTGCCGGCGTCGACGCAAGACGCGCTGCAGATTCCGCGCTCGGAGCGGATCGTCTACGACGACCTCGGCCACGTGTCGATGCTCGGCTCGCGCCGCGTCGCGCGCGACATCATCACGCGTCTGAAATAATCGGGCTCGCTGCGGCGGCGAGGCCCGGGCTTTCTTTCTCGAGCGCCGCAATGCCTTC
>DAIRFU010000463.1:0-5874 GCA_036794935.1 Kofleriaceae bacterium
CCGCCGATGGGCACGCCCACCGATCCAGGCGACGGCGATGGCGCACCGGGCGGCGATGCGGGCACGGGCAACCCGGACTCCGACGGGTCCGGGGATGGCGGCGGCTGCTGCCAGGCGCCGGGCCGCCCCGAGGCGCTCCCGGTGCTCGTGGTCGCGCTCCTGCTCGTGCGCCGCCGCCGCGCGGCGTGACTCGCGTGGGCGGTTCGTGCGTCGTGACGCGTACGTGCGTGCGGCGCGGTCAGCAACCGTCGGGGCCGCATACCGGGCCCTGCACCGCGGGCTCGCCGCCGGTCTCGGTCCACGCATGCTCGAGGGCGCCGAGGAGCACGTCGGGCAGCTGTGCACCCGACACGCCGAGCCGCCCCGCGATCACGAAGAACGGCACGCCGGTGATGCCGAGCTCGCCGGCGAGCTGCTCGTCGCGGCGCACGTCCGCCGCGTAGCGATCGCTGGCCAGCACCTCCTGCACGTCCGCCTCGGCGAGCCCGACCTCGATGGCCAGCGGCGCGAGTGCGGCCGCCTCGCCGATCGCGATGCCCTCGGTG
Source organism: Kofleriaceae bacterium (assembly GCA_036794935.1). GTDB lineage: Bacteria > Myxococcota_A > Polyangia > Haliangiales > Haliangiaceae > JABFXX01. The sequence goes on from DAIRFU010000463.1 coordinate 546, forward strand.
AAATACGCACGCATCAGGCGCTCCTTCATCGCCGGTTGCACGCCACGCTCGAGCGCGAGGTGGAGCAGGCGGTGGGCGTCGAACGTGTTTCCGGAGCGAGCGCGATCGAAGCGGAGCTCGAGGCCCTCCTCGGCGCCGGTCGTCGCCATGCGATCGATCATCTGCTGGGCCTGCGCGGCGGGCAGCCGGTACTTCGCGGCGAGCCGGGACACGTAGCTCTGCTCGTCACGCACGCGCGGCGCGGCCGGATCGAGCTCGAACGAGCGATAGACGACCTCGACGGGATGCGAGAACCGCGCGAGCGCGGCCTCGAGCCGGCGCTTGCCGACGTAGCACCACGGGCACGCGATATCGGACCAGACATCGATCCTCATGCGAACACCGTAGCACCGCGGGGCGTCAGCGCAGCAGCAGCGCCAGGATGGTCAGCACGGCGGCGATCGCGACGAACGCGGTGAAGAACGTGGCGTTGCTCATCCGCCATTCGGAGGTGGTCAGCGAGCGCGCGAACCGGTCGTGCTCGGCCATATCGCGGGTCTCGGACTTGGCGACTCGCAGTCGCGACACTGTCATGCGCGGAGTGTGGATCGGCCCGGGCGGCCGTTCCAGTTTCCCGGCACGATCGAGCGCTGCAGGTTATCCGCAGGCCCGGCCGATCGGCACATTGCCGCTGCTGACTGATCGAGGCGTCCGCGCGCAAAAGGGTGGGGCAGGGTGCGTCACGGCGCCGTCGCACCTAGGCAAGGCGGCAAGGTCTTGATACGCACGCGGACATGAGGAAGAAGCTGCTCGCTGCGATCCTGCTAGCCGGCTGTGGCTCGACGCCCAGCTCGAAGACCACGACGCCGGCTCCGCCGACGACCACGACCGACGGCACGCCGGCGGCGACGCCCGCGGTGTCGACCGCCGCGAAGACCGGCGAGCCGGTGATCCCGACGCCGGGCAATCCGCCGGCGCCGGCGCAGGCAGGCGCGCCGCAGATCGGCACGTGGGGCTTCGACCTCAAGGGCATGAACGCGAAGGTGCTGCCCGGCACGAGCTTCTACGAGTACGGCAACGGCACGTGGCTCGCGACGACGCAGATCCCGGAGGACAAGTCGAACTACGGCTCGTTCAACGTGCTGACGGATCTCAGCGACGAGCGCACGAAGGAGATCATCGTCACCGCGAAGGGCAAGCCCGGTAGCGAGGCGCGCAAGATCGGCGATTTCTACTCGGCCTTCATGGACGAGAAGGGCATCGAGAAGCGCGGCATCGCGCCGATCAAGGGCGAGCTCGGCAAGATCCAGCGGATCAAGTCGGTGAAGGACCTGGTGCCGATGTTCGCGTACTTCGCGCGGCACCTCCGCACGAGCCCGTTCCTCACGATCGTCATGCAGGACGACAAGGAGCCGGAGACGCACATCGCGGTGATCGGCCAGGGCGGCCTCGGCCTCCCCGATCGCGACATGTACGACGTCAAGAACGCGCAGTTCGAGCCGCTCCGCCAGGGCTACAAGAAGTACATCGCGGCGATGCTGACGCTCGCCGGCGAGAAGGACGCCGAGACGCGCGCGGCGGCGATCTACGGCCTCGAGGAGAAGATCGCGGCGACGCACTGGACGCGGATCCAGAACCGCGATCCGCAGAAGACGTACAACAAGATGACGATCGCCGAGCTCGAGAAGACGGCACCCGAGCTCGACTGGAAGGCGTGGCTCAAGGGCACCGGCCTCGCGAAGGTCAAGGTCGTCAACGTCAACCAGCCGAGCGCGATCGCGGGCACCGCGAAGCTCGTGCAGAGCGAGCCGCTCGCGGTCTGGAAGGACTACCTGACGCTGCACCTGCTCAGCGAGGCGGCGCCGTACCTGCCGAAGGCGTTCGTCGACACTCGCTTCGAGATGTACGGCAAGACGCTGTCGGGCACGCCGCAGCTCAAGGATCGCTGGAAGCGCGGCGTCGACCAGGTGACGGGCGCGATGGGCGAGGCCGTCGGCAAGCTCTACGTCGCGAAGTACTTCACGCCGGCGACGAAGGCGTCCGCCGACCAGCTGGTCAAGAATCTGCTCACCGCGATGGGCCAGCGGCTCGACGCGCTCGCCTGGATGGGCCCGGAGACGAAGGCCAAGGCGAAGGGCAAGCTCGCCACGTACAACCCGAAGATCGGCTACCCGAAGAAGTGGCGCGACTACCGCAAGCTCGCGGTCAAGAAGAACGACCCGTTCGGCAACGCGGACCGCGCGTCGGCGTTCGAGTACAACCGCCTGCTGGCCAAGCTCGGCAAGCCGGTCGATCGCGACGAGTGGGGCATGACGCCGATGACGGTGAACGCCTACTACAACCCGGCGCTCAACGAGATCGTGTTCCCGGCGGCGATCCTGCAGCCCCCGTTCTTCGATCCGAACGCGGATGACGCGGTCAACTACGGCGGCATCGGCGCGGTGATCGGCCACGAGGTCAGCCACGGCTTCGACGACCAGGGCAGCCAGTACGACGCCACCGGCAAGCTCGAGGACTGGTGGACCAAGGAAGATCGCGCGAAGTTCAGCAAGGCGACGGCGCAGCTGGTCGCGCAGTACAACGCGTACTGCCCGTTCCCGGCGGCCGCCGGCAAGCCCGCGCAGTGCGTGAAGGGCGAGCTGACGCTCGGCGAGAACATCGCCGACCTCGCCGGTCTCACCGTCGCGTACCAGGCGTACAAGCTGTCGCTGGGCGGCAAGGAGGCGCCGATCATCGACGGCCTCACCGGTGACCAGCGCTTCTTCCTCGGCTGGGCGCAGGTGTGGCGCCGCCTGTATCGCGACCAGGAGCTCGCGAACCGGCTCGTCACCGACCCGCACAGCCCGTCGGAGTTCCGCACGTCCGTCGTGCGCAACCTCGATGCCTGGTACGACGCGTTCAAGATCCAGCCGGGCGACAAGCTGTATCTGTCGCCCGACCAGCGCGTCAGGATCTGGTAGCTCGCGCAGGCACGCTCGCGCGTGATCGCTCCTGATCGATCACGCGCAGCGTCGCCGCCGTCGCGCCGACCGCGAGCCCGACGACGTTGAGGCCGGGCACGACGAGCATCACGCCGACGACGGCGCCCATGCCCAGCGTCCGCCAGCGGTGCTCGCGCAGGTAGCTGACCTTCGCGCGATAGCGATTCCGGCGGCGCGCCCAGATCGCGTCGAACGCGTCGTAGGACGCGAACCGCGCGGTCGCGATCGCGCCGAGCACGGCCGCGACGATGGTGCCGACGACCGGCACCGCGATACCGACGACGAGCAGCGCGCCCATCACGAGGACGTAGACGGACACGCGGCGCGCGGCGTGGGCCATGCCGATCGCGACATCGACGAGGAAACGGCCGAACGAGAACCGCGGGCCAGGGACGCCGGTCTCGTGCTCCTCGATCGACTCGGAGAGCTCCTCGTTGAACGGTGCCGCGATCAGCGCGGCCAGCGAGATGAAGATCGACACGCTCGCGATCGCGAGCACCACGCCGGCGATCAGGCGGAGGACGTTGTCGGCCCAGCTCCCGGGCAGCAGGGCGGCGAGTGCCGCGATCGGCCCGCTCAGCGCGCTCAGGATTCCCCCGACCGCCACGATCAGCAGCACGGCCGCCACGATGGCCGGTGCGATGACCCACTTCCAGAGCCGCGGGTGGCGGGCCAGGTACGCCGCTCCACGCAGGCCGTCGTAGACGCCCAGGACCAGCTCGCCGAGCATGCTCGGGTTCTAGCGCGGAATTGGCCGGTACACCCGGAGCGTGCGACACTCGCGAAGCGGTGGACTCAAGACTCCAGCGAGCCATCAGCACGCCGAAGGTCCAGCAGCAAGCAGGCGAGCTGGTCGACCGCTCGCTGCGTGCCATCGAGGACCTGCGTCAGCTCGACGAGAACCTGTACGAGCGGTTCGTCGAGACCCGCAAGTTCCCCGAGGGGCCCGAGGCCGCCGCGAACCGGCTGCGCAAGCTGTGGGACGAGACGTTCCGTGGCCTGCTCGACCTGCTCGATTTCTGCAAGGCGCTGACCGGGCCGCTGCCCGCCGCGAGCGACGACAGCGCGGGCTTCGATTTCGGCGACTTCGGCGAGGCCGCCCCCGCCGCCGACAGCGAGCTCGAGCTCGGCGCCGCCGACATCGGCGAGCTGCTCTCCGGGCTCGATGCCAAGGAGGAGTCGGACACCGAGCGCTGGAAGCCGGTGCTCGAGAAGGTGAGCTCGATCGAGTACGGCCTGCGCACCCAGTCCACGGAGGCGGGCGAGCGGCGGGAGGTCGCGCTCGCGGCCGGCGAGATGAACCAGGTGCTCGGTCTGCTCGACGACACCACGAGCGCGGCGAGCGAGGGCGTGCACGCGCTGGTCGCCGCCGTCTACGAGGCGTTCTTGCCCGACGTCAACCCGACGAGCGTCGTGCCCGGTTACCTGACGACGCTCGGCCGCGCGCTGCTCGTCCGCCGCGGGCTCGCCGATCTGTCGATCAAGCTCGGCGCGCACAACGACACGCTGCAGGGCCCGCACACCGACGAGCACCAGCACGCGCTGACCGCCGTGCGCAACGTGATGCGCCAGTTCGTCGGCTCGGTCGTGTGCCGCGCGATGCGCGCCGCCGATCGCTGGCAGATGGTCGAGTTCGAGCGCGATCTGTCGGGCCAGCCGCTCTCGGTGGCGCGGCTCACCACGGAGGGCCTGGTCAAGTACATCGAGTCGCTGTCCTCGATCAACCAGCGCGAGGTGCTCGTGCTGCACGACCAGCGCACGATCCAGGAGATGCGCGACGCGCTCGCCAGCGCGCGCCAGCTCGTCGATCTCAGCCCGAAGACCGCGCGCGAGGAGATGGAGCGCGCGTACCAGGCGACGTTGCGCCTGCGCGGCCGCCACCCGGTGACCGACACGCTGATCATCCAGCTCGAGCGCTACTCGTCGACGACCTCGGGCCAGCAGAACTCGGCGAAGTTCCTCGAGCGACTCGAGGCCGTGCTCGCCGCGGCGGGTTAGACGCCCTGCTTCGCGAGCCGCGTCAGCACCGGCTTCGCGAGTCCCTTGAGCGTCTCGAACACGCCCTCGCCGGTCTTCGCGACCGCCTCGAAGTCGGGCGCGCCGTGCAGGTTGAGCGTCTGGCGCAGCTCGGCGACCGGTGACACGTCGGCCATGTCACGCTTGTTGTACTGCACGACGTGCGGCATCGCGCCCAGCGAGCCGCCGTACGCGGCGAGGTTCTGCTCGAGGTTCTCCAGGCTCTCGATGTTCGCCTCGATGCGCGCGACCTGCGAGTCGGCGACGTAGACCACGCCGTCGGCACCCTTCAGGATCAGCTTGCGGCTGGCGTCGTAGAACACCTGGCCGGGCACCGTGTAGAGGTGGAAGCG
>DAIRFU010000464.1:0-5867 GCA_036794935.1 Kofleriaceae bacterium
CCGCTTGCCATCTCCAGACCGATCCAGTCGGCTTGAACTCCGGTTAGTCGACTCGATGTATCGCTTCTGACGAGCGTAACAGCGCCGCATCTGCTCGCAACCGTGGGCTCTTGTCGCGGAGCACGGTCTCGGAGCCGTGCGTTTCGATCCACGTCGCGACCTCGTCGAGACTATCGGCTGCTACGTCGCACAACGCTGCCATGGCAACCGGGACCGCTGGAAACAGCTCGGCGGTTAGCCGCGCAACGAGGTCCGCATGGAGGTTGGTCACGAGCTCGCAGATGTAGCGCTCGGCATCTGCGCGGTCACGCACCGGCTGGTGCTCGGTGCGGTCGAGCGCGCGCAACTCGTCTCCTTGAAGCTGACTGATGAGATCGAGGAGGTCGGAGGAGAGCTCGTGATCACCGAGCTGACCCCGCAGGAATGCGAGCAGGTTTGCGAGATTGCCTTCGCGAAGCGCGAAATCAACCCAGAACGCTCCTTCTGAATTTCCGAGCTGCTCGGCAATTCTCAGATACAGCTCGGTCTTGCGGCGACGGATATGGATGCCTCGCCCGATCGCCTGGTAGGTCCGCCCCACGGGTTCCTGCGCGCTGGGCAGGCGAGCGTCCTTCAACCAATGGGCGTACAGCGCGCACATTGTCTCGCTGATCTTCCGTCCTCGCATGCCCTTCGGGACGTACGAGTTTGCCCCTACCGCATACGCGCGTTTGACGATCTCGGGACTCGTGTCGCCGGACAGGATGACGACCGGCACATCTTCACGCACTGCATTCGACCGAACTCTGGAGACCGCGTCGAGCCCGGTGCCGTCGGGAAGATGGATGTCGGAAAGAACCAGATCGGGTATCGGCTCGTTGACGACGTCGTCGAGGACGACCTTCGCCTCTTCGAGCGTTCGGGTCGCGAGGTACCGATCTCGAAACCCGAACGCCCTGAACGAGTCCTCGACCATCTCGGCGAGTGATTCGTCGTCTTCGACATGCAGGATCGTGGTCATGCAGAGCTCCGCTGCTGGGCGTGCAGTAGATCGCTGCAATCACCACGCCACGCGGTGCGCTGCGATCCCGCATCGATCGGAGCAACACCTTGCCCAGTCGTTCGAGCAGCGACATGAATCCGATCCCGAAACCCGGGGTGGTGCCCGGATCGCGGCGACCGCTTCGACCGCGAGTGCTGTCAAAGCAGTGAGTTAAGTCGTGAGGGCAGAAGGACTCGAACCTTCAACCAGCGGATTAAGAGTCCGATGCTCTACCATTGAGCTATGCCCCCGGCTGGGTAACTGCGTCTTCGATTTTCAGTGAGTCCGGGGCGACTCGAACGCCCGACCTACGGGTTCGAAGCCCGGCGCTCTATCCAACTGAGCTACGGACCCTGATGTGCGGGGGCAGTAGATAGCGGCCGCGCATGGTCGCTGTCAAGCCCCGCGGATACACACGCACATTTGCAGCCATTGCGGGCTGGCTCACGTTGTCCCACCCCAAGTGCCTGATCTCTGGTCTGGCCAAAAAAGCCGAGCGGCGGCGCATAGCTACGTAATAAATGTCCTTTCTATTCGAAACCGCCTTCATGTATACGTGAAAGCGTTCGCTGCCTGTGAGGCCAGGTCGCGAGCGCTGGGAGGCCCTTCGTGTTCATTCGCTCGAGTCGGATCAATTTCGTCGTGTCGCTGCTCTTCGTGTTTGCGATGGGAGCATGCGGAAACTTCGGTGGCTGTGGCGCGTGCGGCTCGACGCAACCGCTGCCCGGCGGAAGATTGCCGACCGATCAAACGATCGAGGGTGGCGCGCAGATCCGCGTCACGCAGTCGGGCTTTCAAAAGCTGACATCGATCGTTCCGGGGCTCATCAACGACAGCTTCGCCGGTGGCTTCTGTCTGCCGAAGGGAGATGTCGGCGGCTCGTTCCTCGGCGCGGAGTACTGCCATCAGAACCAGGGCTCCTGCAGCAACTCGTGCAAGATCGGTGTCGCGGTCAACCCGGGCGGCTTCTCGCTGAGCGTGCTGAGCAACCCGCAGCGCCTGCGCGTGAACCTCGCGACGACGGTCACCACGAGCATTCCGATTCACGGCTGGGCGGGCTGCGCGTTCGGCGGCTGCGTGTTCGAGGGCTCGTGCACGGTCAACGTCAACTCCCCGGCACTCGGCGGCAGCTTCGACATCGCACTCGGCATCAATCCCGGCAACGGCGAGCTGACGATGGCACTCGACAAGATCAACTCGTTCAGCCTCAACCTCGATATCAACGGCTGCGGCATCCTCGGCGACATCGCCGACATCGCGTCGGACCTGCTCGATGACATCGTCCATTCGTTCCTCGGTGACTTCGTCCTCGACCTGCTCACCCCGACAATCGACAACCTGATCCAGAGCTTCCTGCCGAGCCCGCTCGGCATCGCCGGCATGATGGACATCGGCGGGCTGCTCGAGGGCATCTCGCCCGGCACCGATGGCTTCATGGAAGCGCGCATCGTGCCCGGCGGCTACGTCAACCTGGTCAACAACGGGATGAGCCTCGGTGTGATCACCGGCCTCAACGCCGACGAGGATCCGACGACGCGCACGCCCGACCTCGACAGCGAGCCCCACCTCTGCGTCCCGCCGATCACGCCGCCGGACTTCGCGGCCGCACCGTGGTCGCTGCCGAGCATCGCCCGCAGTGACCTCGGCGGCAGCACGTTCACGATGCTGCCGGCCGGCGCATTCTCGGGCTCGCAGGACCCGGCGGCGGACATCGCGATGGGCGTCTCGGAGACGATGCTCGACCTCGCGGGCCATCACCTGGTGACGTCCGGCGGCATGTGCCTCGGCGTCGGCACGAGCTACATCAAGCAACTCAACGTCGGCACGATCGGCATCCTGGTGCCGTCACTCGCCGAGCTGCAGAGCGAGAAGGGCAACGATCCGCTGCTGCTCGTCACGCGCCCGCAGCGCTCGGTCGACTTCACGATCGGCGACAACACGACGGAGTCGCCCGCGGTCACGATCCACTTGAACCACCTCGAGGTCGACTTCTACGCGTTCATCTGGGAGCGCTACGTTCGCGCGTTCACGCTCGACCTGACGATGAACGTCGGCATCAACCTGACGTTCGAGCAGGTCGGCGACATGCCGGCGGTGATCAAGCCCGAGCTGGTCGGCATCTCGTCGAGCGACGTCGAGGTCACGGTGCTCAACAGCGAGTTCGTGCGCGAGACGCCACAGCACCTCGAGATGGTGTTGCCGTCGGTGTTCGACCTCGTGACGCCGCTGCTCGGCAACCTGCCCGACATCCCGGTGCCATCGTTCGCCGGCTTCTCGCTCAACAACCTGTCGATCCAGAAGGTCGTGACGAGCCAGGACGAGTTCCTCGCGCTCTACGCGTCACTGGGCTCGAGCACGATGATGCGGACGCTCGGCGAGCACAACGCACTGATGGCCGACGCCGTGCGCAAGATGGACTCGGAGATCCCGGCCGCGCAGCCGCAGAGCCGCGGCCAGGCGACGCTCGTGTCGGTCACCACGCCGGAGCCGGCGACGGTGCGCTCGGCACTGCTCGGCGAGCCCGGCGGCGCACTGCCATCGATCCGGTTCGACGTCGATCGCTACGACAACCTCGGCCGCGAGCTCGAGTGGAGCTGGAACATCAACGGCGGTCTCTGGCGCCCGTACTCGTCGGCGAGCCCGCTCGTGATCACCGACCGGGCGTTCGCGTGGCAGGGCAAGTACGAGATCGGCCTCAAGTCGCGCGTCAAGGGCGACTACCACACGGTCTCGGAGGCCACGACGACGAAGGTCGTGATCGACTCGGCGGGTCCGAACGTGTTCGCCGACAAGGCGACGTGGGATGACGACCAGCTCGCGATCCCGGTGTGGGACGTCGTCGACGGCAAGGACGTCGAGGTCGCGTTCGGCTACGTCGGTGACGACGCGCCCACGACCGCATGGATGCCGGCACGCACGGCCTCGCTGGCGCGCGCGACGGCGCAGCTGCTCGGTCAGGATCACGGCGGCGAGCTCGCCGTGTTCGCGCGCGATGGTCAGGGCAACCAGACGATCGCGCTGGTCGCGCCGTTCCACGGCCAGGCGGGCGCTGCCGGGTGCAGCTGCGAGACGACCGGCACGCCGGGCGCGGGCAGCCTGATCCTGTTCGGGCTCGTCGGTCTCGGCCTGTTTGGCCGCCGCCGCTCACGCCGGGTGTGGCTGCGCCGCGCCCTGACCAGCCGCGCGGTCCGGACGGCCGGCCTGTTCGTCGGCATGGTGCTCGTCTCGTCTGCCGTGCCGGGCTGCAGCTGCGGCACGTCGCCCGCGCGCGCGTGCGAGACGGCCGCGGACTGCGGTCCCGATTTCTGCCCGGAGGGCGAGCTGCCGTTCTGTATCGACAACACGTGCGTGTGCTCCGATGACATCCCGGCCGGCCAGATCGGGCCGTACTCCGACGTCGGCGTCGGCGGCGGCATGATCTGGGTCTCGGCGTACGCGTCGAGCCACGGCGATCTCGTCGTCGCGCAGGCGACCGGCGGCCGGATCCCGAACGAGGCGTGGGAGTGGGTCGACGGCGTGCCCGACGGCCCGGTCGTCGTGCCCGACTCGGAGATCCGCGGCGGCATCTCGGATCCAGGTCCGGACGTCGGCATGTACACGAGCATCGCGGTCGCGGCCGACGGCACGCCGATGGTGTCGTACTTCGATCGCGACAGCGGGTCGCTCAAGCTGGCCGCGCGCGTCGGCGGCGTCTGGCAGACGAGCGTCGTCGAGAGCGGCACCGAGCAGATCGAGCCGGGCACCGACGGGTGGCTGATCGGCATGTACACCTCGCTCACCCTGCGCAGCGACGATGGCCGGCCCGGCATCGCGTACCTCGCGCACGTCGCGGACTCGACCGGCGAGCACGCCGAGGTCCGCTATGCATCGGCGCAGACACAGTACCCGACCGGCCCCGGCGACTGGCAGGTCTGGGTCGTCGACACCGCGCCGGTCCCCGAGGACCCCGACGAGATCTATCCGCTGCCCGGCGGCCTCGGCCTGTTCGTCGACTCGGCGCGCAACCCGATCGATCAGTCGCCGATCGTCGTCTACTACGATCGGACGAACGGCGATCTCAAGCTCGCCCGCTTCAACCCGGGCGCGGGCCAGTTCGCGATGCCGGTGATCCTCGACGGCTCGAACGGCGTCGACGCCGGCTGGTCACCGTCGGTGCAGGTCGACGAGGAGGGCGTCGCGCACGTGACCTACGTCGGCGCGACCGGCGACGACCTCACGTACACGACCGATGCGGCCGACGCGCCGAAGGAGATCGTCGACGACGGCTATCGCATCGTCGGCACCACCGTCGACGGCCTGCCCAAGCCGGAGTTCCACTTCGTCGGCGACGACGCCGGCATCGTGCTGCCGACCGGCGGCGGGCCGACCGTCGTCTACCAGGACGCGACGACGCAGGAGCTGTTGCTCTCCCAGCGCCAGACGGACGGCACGTGGATGCGCTCGTCGGTCGCCGGCGCGACCGATCCGTGGCCCGGCGCGTACGGCTTCTTCGCGTCGGCCGCGCTGAGCTCGACCGACATCGTGATGTCGACGTGGGTCATCGATCAGCCGACGGAAGACAACTGGGTCGAGGTCTTCACGAGACCGCTCGTGATCCAGTAGCGCTCGTCAGCGGCCACGACTGAAGATCGGGACGCCGGCCGCCTCGAGCGCGGCCTCGAGATCGTCCCAGTCGCCCTGGCGCGCATCACCGGTCACCGTGATCAGCGCGCCCTCGGTCCGCTTGCAAGCGGCGACCGCCTCGTCGCGGCTCATCTTCGCCCCGTCGACGGTGATGCCCTCGGAGGAGATGCGCACGACGCAGCGCCTGGGTCCGGCGGTCTCTGCGGAGCCGGAGCCCGCGCTG
>DAIRFU010000465.1:0-5866 GCA_036794935.1 Kofleriaceae bacterium
AAGACACCGCACGCGACACAGAAACCGGAGACGCTGATCGAGCACCTCATCCTCGCGTCGAGCGCGAAGGATCAGCTCGTCGTCGATCCGTTCGTCAGCTCGGACACGACGGCCGTCGTCGCCGCGCGGCTGGGCCGAAACTGGCTCGCGGGCGATGCCGACGCACGATACGTCGGGCTCGCCCGCGAGAGACTGCAGCCGCGCTGATTACAGCTGCGGTTGCAGACCCATCTCCTTGACCAGGTGATCGGCGCCATCGATGGCATCCATCATCCAGATCATGTAGCGCGCGTCGACCTGGATCGTGCGCGACAGGTTGCCGTCGAACAGCACGTCGGAGCTGTTGCCCTCACGGTTGCCGTCGAACGCGAGGCCGACCAGCTCGCCCCTGTTGTTGAGCACCGGCGAGCCCGAGTTACCGCCGGTGATATCGAGGTCGCTGAGGAAGTCGATCGCCAGCTCACCGCCGAGCGAGGCATCGGCGTACGGGCCGAACTTCTTGGCCTTGATCGCGGCAAGCTCGTCGGCCGGCGCGTCGAACGGCTCCTTGCCGGTGTTCTTCGCGAGGATCTGCGTCGCCGTCGTGAACGGCCAATCCTCGGGCGCGTTCGACTCCGGCTTGAACGACTTCACGGTGCCGTACGTGATGCGCAGCGTGCCGTTCGCGTCGGGCGCGAGTGCGCCACCGAGCACGGCCTTCATGCCCTCGGAGTACGACGGCGTGACGAGCAACAGCTCGCCCTCGCGCGCGTCTTCCTTCTTCTCGTCCGCCTTGTAGGTCGCCCAGATCCGCTGCGCGGCCTTGATGAACGGGTCCTTCGACGCCTTGATCTGGCGCGTGGAGCCCTTCGTCAACAGCCCGATGCGGACCTTCTCGTCCTCGAGCTTCGACGCCTTGTACCAGGCGGCGAGCGTCTTATCGATCAGCGCCTCGTCGATCTTGGTGGCCTTCTTCACGCCGAGCAGCGAGGCGAGCCACGGCCGATCCGCCTCGGGCAGCTGCAACGCGCGAACGAGCGCGAGCCGGAAGCCCTCGCGATCGAGCGTCTGGTCGAACGAGCGCGAGAACGTCTTCGCGGACGCGACCTCGCGCGGGAGGTCACGCTCCTGGAACCCGGGCTTGCGCGCCATGTCCTTCTTCGTGCGCTCCTCCGCCCACCGCGTCAGCTCGAGCGCGGTCGAGAGCAACCTGCTGCCGCCGAACGCGATCTTGCGATCGAAGTCGACGCGCGCGGTGCGGAACTGGTCTGCGAGGATGTGCTCGAGCTTGACGATGTTCGCCTTGTGCGCCTCGTTGCCGGGCTGCGCGGCCCACGCCTTGACCTTCTTGTCGAGCTCGTCCTTCTTCGCGAGGAGGTCGCTCTTCTTCATCCCCTCGAGGAGACCCTGATACTTCTCGATGCCGTTCTGGATGAACTGCTTCGCGTTGGTCGCCTTGACGGCCGTGTCGTTATCGTCGTCGAGGTGCGACTCGGTGAGCTTGTAGCGCTCCTCGAGGTACTGCAGGTAGTACGGCAGCTTCCACTCGACCTCCTGGTGGATCTCGGCGGCCGTATCCGTGCGGCTCGTGCGCCCGGGATAGCCGGTGACCATCACGAAGTCATCGGGCTTGAGGCCCGCGGTCGTGACCTTGAGCCAGTGCTTCGGCTTGAACGGCACGTTATCGGCCGAGTACTCGGCCGGCTTGCCATCCTTGCCGACGTACGCGCGATAGAACGACCAGTCACCGGTGTGGCGCGGCCACGCCCAGTTGTCGATCTCGCCGCCGTAGTTGCCGACCGAGCGGCGCGGCACGTAGACCAGGCGCACGTCCTTGACCTCGAGCATCTCGATCAGCTGATACATGCCGCCGCCGAAGAACGACGACACCTTGCAGCGCAGCCACGGCCGATCTTTCTCGCACGCCGCGATCTGCTCCTTGTAGCGCTTCTCGGACTCGTCCTTGCGCTTGATCGGGTCCTTGATCTTCTCGAGGCCGCCGCGCATCTCGCTCGTGATGTCCTTGTACGCCTGGACGACGTACACACGCGTCGACGGGCTCGCGAGGATCTCGTCGGCGCGCGTCTTCGCGAGGAAGCCGTTCTCGACGAGGTTGTTCTGCTTCGTCGAGTTATAGGTGAGCCCACCCTGCACGCAGTGGTGATTCGTGACGATCAGGCCGTCGGGTGACACGAACGACGCGGTGCAGCCGCCGAGCCACACGATCGACGCGAGCGGCTCGCTGAGCGGATCCGAGAGCGCCTCGGCGCTGATCTCGACGCCCATCTTCTTGAAGGTGTCGACGTGCTGCGGCAGCGTCATCTGCGCCGGCAGCCACATCCCGCCCGGGTTGGAGTACTGGCGGCGGAACGCGAGCTCGGGGCTCGGCGTGGTCGCTCCGGGCGTCGTCGCGACGGCGGGCGTCGCGGCCGTGCTCGTACCGAGCTCGGCGGGCGTCGCCGTGTTCTTGGTGCCTCCGCCGCAGGCGGCGAGCAGCGTTGCGCACAGGATCGCATTCCTTGTCATGGCCGGCGATCTACCACAGCCATTCGCCGGATCCGCCTCTACTACCGCTGACATGCGCCGCGACCGCGGGTGACGCGACAGGGTGCGACAGGTCTCAGTCGTCGAATGCGAAGTTCGCGAAGAACGAGGCCAGCTCGTCCTTGGGGACCTGCTGCCGCGCTTCCTCTGCGAGATCGCGGATTTCGAGCAGCTCGTCCGGGATCTCGAGCAGGAACCGCGACGGCGTGCGCGGCACCAATCGGCCGCGCGAGACTCGCATGCACGCACGCGTCAAGTACAGCTTGCGCTGCGCGCGCGTGATCCCGACGTAGCAGAGCCTCCGCTCCTCGCTGATGTCGGTCGCGTGGTCGGCATCTATCACGTCCGTCGCCTGCGGCTGGAGCGTGCGGATGTGCGGCAGCAGCTCCTCCTCGAGCCCGATCATGAAGCAGACCGGGAACTCGAGGCCCTTGGCGCCGTGGAGCGTCGTGAGCACCACCTTGTCGCCGGTATCGTCGTGCTTCTCGTCGCTGTGGTCGAGCGACAGTGCGCGAAGCAGCTCGGCGAGCTCGCGGCTGCCCTTGCCCTTCGCCGCCCAGCGCTCGAGCGTGCCGAGCAGCCCGGTGATGTTGTCGATGCGCCGCTGCGCCGCGGACATGCTCGCCGCCGCCGCACGGAGATCGTCGTAGAGCCCGATGTCCTCGATCAGGGTCTTCGTCGCGGTCACGACATCGATGCCGGCCTCGAGAGAGTGTGCGGTCCGCTCGATGATCGTGACGAGCTCGCCGATCGCGGTACATGCGGCGGCGTGGACCCCGGCCTGGTCGGCGACGGCCAGGGTCTCCCACAGCGTGCGGTGATTCGCCTGCGCGGCCGCCACGAGTCGTTCGACGGTCGTCGCGCCGATCCCACGCGCCGGGTAGTTGATCACGCGGCGTAGCGCGAGCTCGTCACGCGCGTTGAGCGCCACGCGCAGGTAGGCGATGACGTCCTTGACCTCCTTGCGCTCGAAGAACTGCTGGCCGCCGTACATCACGTACGGCACCTCCGCCGTGCGCAGCTCCTCCTCGAGGACCTTGGCCTGGATGTTCGACCGGTAGAGGATCGCGATGTCGCTCCACCGCCGGCCGTCCTTGATGAGAGTCCGGATCTCGCGCGCGACCCACTTCGCCTCGTCCTCGGCGGTGGCCGCGACCGCGTGCGTGATCTTGTCGCCGTCGGGCAGCTGCGACCACAGCGTCTTGCCGTGGCGATCCTTGTTGTTCGCGATCACCGTGTTTGCCGCGGCGAGCACGTGCTTCGTCGACCGATAGTTCTGCTCGAGCTTGACGATCTTCGCGCCCGGGAACACGCGATCGAACTTGAGGATGTTCGACGGATCCGCGCCGCGCCAGCTGTAGATCGACTGGTCGTCGTCACCCACGACGCACAGGTTGCCGTGCTGTTCGACGAGCGACTGCACCATGCGCAGCTGCGCCTTGTTGGTGTCCTGGAACTCGTCGACCATCACGTAGCGAAACCGCGAGGCCCAGCGCTCGTGGACCTCGCTGTCGCGGCCGAACAGCCGCACCGGCTCGACGATCAGATCGTCGAAGTCGAACGCCGCGCAGGCGCGCAACGTCTCGTGATACTTCGGGTACACCATCGCGGTGATCTGGTCGTAGTCGTCGGCGGGGTTCCCCGCGTACTCGTCGGGCCCGATGAACCCGTTCTTCGCGAGCGAGATCCGCGTCAGCACCGCCTTCGCGTCGTAGCGGCGGTCGCCGTCGTGGATGTGGCGCATCGCCTCGCGCACCGCGCCGATCTGATCCGACTGATCGTAGATCGCGAAGCCGCGCGGCAGACCGAGGGCCTTGCGCTCGGTCTTGAGGATCTGCAGGCCGAGCGCGTGGAACGTGCCGATCGTGAGCTCGCGGGCGAGCTTGCGGTCCCCGAGCAGCGCCGCGATGCGCTCTCGCATCTCCTCGGCCGCCTTGTTCGTGAACGTGACCGCGCAGATCGCCTGCGCCGGGATCCCCTGCGCGAGCAGGTGCGCGATCCGGAACGTGATCACGCGCGTCTTGCCCGAACCCGCGCCGGCGAGCACGAGCAGCGGGCCGCTGCCGTGGCTCGCTGCCTCCCGCTGCGGCGGATTGAGCTTCTCCAGGTCGACTGCGAGCACCGAGCCGGCAACGCTACGGATCTGGAGGCGAGTCGTCAACGTACTCCCGCGCTACGATGGGGACGTGGATCGCTACACCGCGCTCGTCGACGCGCTGCAGGCGGAGATCCCCGGGTTCCGGATCGTGCGCAAGGATCGGTCGCCGATGCACCGCGCGATCCACTACGCGCTGATCGCCGTGACGTTCGGGCGGATGCGCACGTATCTCGACTCGTTCCAGACCACGATCGGCAAGACGGTCTACGTCACGTCGGACTGGGATGACTGGCCGGCGGATCGTCGCTACGTCACGCTCCGCCACGAGGCGATTCACCTGCGGCAATTTCGCAAGCTGACGCTGCCCGTGATGGCGGTGATCTACCTCCTGCTGCCGCTGCCGATGGGCCTGGCCTGGGGGCGGGCCTATCTCGAGCGCGAGGCGTACGCCGAATCGATCCGGGCCGCCGCCGAGGTTTGGGGTAGCGCTGCGGTACGCGACGCCAGCTACCGGCGGCACGTGATCGAACAATTCACGGGACCATCGTACGGTTGGATGTGGCCGTTCCGGAACCACCTCGAAGGTTGGTACGACGAGATCCTGGCCTCGCTCGACGAGGCACGATAGCCTTGGGGATCGAACGGTGAGCGATCCTATCGTAGGCATCGACCTCGGCACCTCGAACACGGTCGTCGCGCACGCGGGCGGTACGGGAGCCGTGCAGGTCCTCGCGGACCCCTCGGGGTACAAGATCCATCCGTCGGTCGTGTCGTTTCATCCGACCGGCGGCGTGGTCGTCGGCGCGGCGGCCAAGCAGCGCAAGATCATCGACCCGAAGAACACGATCTTCTCGGTCAAGCGGCTGATCGGCCGCAGCTTCAGCTCGCCCGAGGTCCAGACCGCGCGCCAGCGCATGCCGTACCAGATCAAGGAGGGCGGCAACCAGCTGCCGCTGATCGTCACCCGCGGCGGCGAGTTCGCGGTGCCCGAGATCTCGGCGATCGTGCTCGATCACGGCAAGAACCTCGCGACCGCGGCACTCGGTACCGAGGTCAGCCGCGCGGTCGTCACCGTGCCCGCGAGCTTCAACGACGCGCAGCGCTCCGCCACCGCGACCGCCGGCTCGATCGCCGGGCTCACCGTCGTGCGCGTGCTCAACGAGCCGACCGCGGCCGCGCTCGCGTACGGCCACGCGCGCAACCTGCGCGAGACGATCGCGGTATACGACTTCGGCGGCGGTACGT
>DAIRFU010000046.1:0-5971 GCA_036794935.1 Kofleriaceae bacterium
CCCGCGGCGGCTAGTACCTCGAGCTGGTCCGGCGTACGGGCCAGCGCCTCCCTTCCGGCGCGCTGGGCCGCCTCAGCCACGGCCAGTGCATCGTCCGGCTGGTCGGACCGGGCAACCTCCGCTGCGTCCGCTGTGGCCTCGGCCACGGTGACGATCGTCGGCGCACCGTGGACGTACATCGCGTGCCCGAACGAGAGCAGGCCGGCGTCGGTCATCCGCCACGTCGGCCCGAGCACGCCGACGACCTCGAGCCCGAGCGGCACGAGCATGCCCCCGAGCATGATGCCGATCAGCAGCCACTTGCGGACCAGGAACGTGGGGTAGGTGACGACCGAGCCGGTGACGAAGGCGACGAGCGCCGGTACGACGAGCAGCGGCCCGACCAGCCGGGTCAAGATCGCGACCAGCGCGGCGTTGCCCAGCGCATAGATCACCATGTGCGTGAGTGACCTCAGCGGGCGTCGCGTCAGATCCCACGCGGCGATCGCCATCACGATCGCGAGGCCGAACAGCGCGAGCACCTCCGGCCAGGACCGGACGCCGTTCCAGATGATGATCGGCAAAAAGGCCGCGATCAGGATGTAGCCCGGCGTCGCGGCGCGCGCGTGCCGGCTGACGGCGTCCCCGTCCGAGCTACGCAGTTGCTCGCGGACCTCCGGCGGCAGCTCGGCGGGCGGCTGCAACATGATGTGCATCACCAGCTCGGCGGCATCACCTGCCTCCGGATCGAGGGCGAGCGCGCGGCTCGCGGCTCGCATCGCGTCCCCGGTGCGTGACTCGCGATAGGCGTCGCGCGCGAGTGCCACGAGATCGTGCGCCATCACGCGGCGGCGCGCGACATCGCGATCACCGTCGAGGTACTCCTCGATCTGCTCGGCGCAGCGCCGCACCGTGGGCCGCGTGGCGGGCTTGCTCCCGAGCATCTCGAGGCACAGCTGATCGAGCTCGGGAGGGACCTGGCGGTCGGGGCGGCGGAGCGCAGGCGACAGCACGGTCTCGCCCGTCATCGTGCTCGGGATCGCGGCGGCACCCCGCGGGTGAAGTGGCTCGCCGGCGAGGATCTCGAACAGGATCGCACCGAGCGAGTACACGTCGGCCGGACAGCCGACCGTCGGAGCGTGCAGCTGCTCGGGCGAGATGTAGCCCGGCGTGCCGACGACATCCGTCCCCAGCGCCGCGCCCTCGATCGTGTCGATGTCCGCCATCCCGACACCGGTCGCCGCATCACCGACGACGCGCGCGATCCCCCAGTCGAGCACGTAGACCTCGCCGAACTCGCCGAGCACGATGTTCGCCGGCTTGAGATCGCGATGCACGACGCCGCGCGAGTGCGCGTACTCGATCGCACGGCACACGTCCGCGAACGCGCGCAGCAGGCGCTGGCGGCTCGCCGCACCCGGCGCGAGCTGCGCGGCGAGCGTGGTCCCGACGACGCGCTTCATCGCGAAGAACGGCCGGCCCGCGGCGTCGCGCGCCAGCTCGTAGACCGGCACGATCGCCGGGTGCTCGAGCCGGGCCTGGATCCGTGCCTCGCGGAGGAAGCGGGCGAGCTCGGCATCACTCGGTGATCCGGCGTGCAGGCGCTTGAGCGCGACGTCTCGACCGATCCGGCGATCATGCGCGAGCAGGACCTCGCCCATGCCGCCTCGGCCGATCACCTCGCCGAGCGCGTACGTCCCCGAAACACTCGTCACGTCGTCGACGGCGATCGCCCCCGCGATCACCCCAGACTTCGGCACCAACGTGTCGGCGTCGTCCGCGTCCTCTCTCCTCATACCCCCATCGTACGCCGGGGCGTCACGCTGGCGTCGGCTGTTCGTTCAGCACGAGCCAGTACAGGCCAAGTTGCTTCGCGGCGTCGAGGAACCGCGCGAAGTCGACGGGCTTGCGCACGAAGCTGTTGGCGCCGCGCTCGTAGCACGCGAGGATGTCACGCTCCTCGTCACTCGACGTCAGCACCACGATCGGCAAGTGACGCGTCCGCGGATCGGCGCGCACGCGCTCGAGCACGTCCAGGCCGGTG
Organism: Kofleriaceae bacterium; assembly: GCA_036794935.1. Lineage (GTDB taxonomy): Bacteria > Myxococcota_A > Polyangia > Haliangiales > Haliangiaceae > JABFXX01. The sequence goes on from DAIRFU010000046.1 coordinate 2,024, forward strand.
AGCTTGGGCAGCTTCAGATCGAGCAGGATCACCGTGGGCCTCGGGAGGTCCTGCCTACCTTCATACGCCCCGGTGGCGAACAGGTAGTCCAGCGCTTCCTCGCCATCGGCGACGTGAATCACCTCGTCCGCGAGCTTGTGCTTGCCGAACGCTCGCAGCGCCAGCTCGGCATCATCGGCACTGTCTTCGACGAGCAGGATCGTGCGTTTGCTGGTCATGGGGTCGCGCCTCCGGGACTCTGGTACGGCAATGTAAACTGAAAACAGGCGCCGGTGCCGACGGCGGCGTCGACCCAGATGCGGCCACCATGGCGATGGATGATGCGCTGCACGGTCGCGAGCCCGATGCCGGTGCCCGGGAACTCCTTGTCCGTGTGCAGCCGCTGGAACGCGCCGAACAGCCGATCCACATACTTCATGTCGAAGCCGGCGCCGTTGTCCCGGATGAAGTAGACCTGATCGCCGCCGTCCTCGCGGACCCCGAGCTCGATCACCGGCGCGGCGGTCTTCGTGGTGAACTTCCACGCGTTGCCGACGAGGTTCTCCAGCGTGATGCGGATCAGGCGCGGGTCGGCCACCGCGGTGACCTCGCTCGCGACGTGAACCTCGACGGCCCGCTCCGGGTCCGAGCGCCTGAGCTCGCCGATCAACGACATGAACATCGCGGACAGATCGACCCGCTCGCGGCGAAAATCGCCGCGGCTCACGCGCGAGAGCTGCAGCAGATCATCGATCAGCTCTGCCATGCGCTGGGCGGCGGCCCGGATCCGGCGCAGGTAGTCCTGGCCCTGCGCGGGGAGCGCATCGGCACAGTCCTCTAGCAACGCCTGGCTGAAGCCGTCGATGCCGCGCAACGGCGCACGCAGGTCGTGGGATACCGAGTAGCTGAACGCCTCGAGCTCCTTGTTCGCGGTCTGCGCGGCGATCGCCTGACGCTGGGTCTCGATCAGCAGGACATGGGCACGCCGGTGAGACTCGGCGACGCGGAGCGCGACGCCGATCACGGCGCGGGTCCTGGACAGTAGATCGAGCGCACGATCGCTCGGCGGGTCGGCGCTCGCCAGCTCGAGGACTCCCATCACGCGATCCTCGTGAACGAGCGGCACCACGAGCACGTGCGGCAACTCCACGGGGCCGGCGAGGCTGCGCACCTCGCGGCCACCTGCGATCACGTCGGCGGCATGGGTCGCGAGCCAGCCGTCGGTCTCGGCGGTATCCGCGATACCGGTGGCGGCGGCCCGGTGCCAGCGGCCGTCCTCGTGCGCCACGTGCACCGCGGCGGCGTGCGCCCCCACGTACTCGGCGAGGTAGCGCATCGCCCTGTCGGCCAGCTCGCCGGGCTCGAGCTCGCCCGCGAGCTGGACGGCGAGCTCGCCAAGTCCGGTCTTGATCCAGTCTTCACGCTCGCCCTGCTCGCGATACTCGCGCAGGCGTACCGCGGTGCGATTGGCCTCGCGAGACAGATCGCCGAGCTCGTCGTCGGAGGTCACCTCGATCTCCTGACCGAACTCGCCGCGCGCCAGCCGTTTGACGCCTTCGGCCACCGCCCGCAGCGAGCGCACGGTACGGCGGCTGATCCGCCACGACAGCGCCGTCATCACGACGAGCGCGATCGAAGCGATGAGGATGTCGATCTGGAGCGAGGTGCGCTGGGTCGCGCGTGCCGTCGAGAACGCCGCGGCGAGCCGGCGCCGATCCGGGCTCGTGGCGACATCGAGGTGAGACGCGAAGACGTGCTGGGCCTCTCGCATGCGCTCGATCTGCGGCGCCAGCTCCGCCGCCTCGGTACCGCTGGCGATCGCGGCAGAGATCTCGCGCGCGACCGTGTAATAGGTCCGCAGATCCGACTCGATGACGCGCGGATCCCCGCCGTTCTGGATGATGGTGTTCGCGCCCAGGTGCAGGCGGCGGACGAAATTCGCCCGCAGCCCGTCCGCTTCCTCGAGCCTCACCTCGTCGGCCGCGGTCGCGGCATCCTCGAGCGCGCGCGGAATCTGCTCGAAGATCGCCGTGAGGTCGCGGTCGAGCTCGATGAGGGGAAGGTAGCGGGTCTCGATGCCCGAGACCTGCTCCTCGTTCCGGCGCCCGAGGATCAGGGTGACCGCGGTGACCGTGATCAGCGCCACCACGGCGACCGAAACGAGCAAGCCGATGCGATGACGGAACTCGAGACGAAGCACGTCAGTTGATCCGGATCAGCTTGACGTCCCCGAGCTCCGCGTTGATCGGCAGGTAGCCGACGGCGCCGCGATGGTCGAGCACGTAGTCGATCACGTCCGAAACCGCGTTGGCTTCCGGCGGCGGCACACCCTTGCCCGAGAAGATCTGCTGGTTCCAGTAGCTCCTGAGCTGCGCAGGTGTCTTCTTCAGGACGTCGCGCGTGAAGCGCTCGCGCACCGCGAAGCGCCGGGACAGGTCGATCGGGCGAATCGTCTCGCCGGTTCTCCACTCGGTGGCCCGCTTCAAGAACGCGTCGCGCAAGAGGTCGCGATCGAGCTCGCTGATCGGATTGTCGGGATGAACGACGATCTGAAGCTTCACGAGCTCATCCTGTGCCGCCGCCACGCGTCCGCACGGTAGCAGCAGCAATCCGAGCTGAATGAACGTGCGCCGCCTCATCAGAACGTCACCGTCGTCTTCAGGAGGAACAGGCCCCAGTAGCGGGTCGGATCCGGGTTACGCGTGCCATCGAGGTCTGCCGCACCGTCGATGAAGTGCGCCTCCAGCTTCCACAGCCACTGCTCCGTCACGTCATAGCGCAGGGTCGCCGCCGCATCGCGCTGGAACGCATAGAAGCGCTTCGCGAACTTCGTCATATCGTGGCCGCCGCGGTCGCTCGGATCCTTGTAGAGGTGCGAGTAGTAGGCGCCGAGCTCGATCTGCGGCGAGAACCGCCGCGTGACCATCGCGTAGAACCGCTCGGTGTCCTCGTGCGTGGTGGGCAGCACGGCAGGCAACGACGAGACCTGCCGATTGTAGGTGCGGCTGTACTCGCCGGCGAACAACCAGTCACCCCGCGTGTACTCCACCGATCCGATCCACCACGTGTTCGGCCGCTGCGAGATCCGGAGGTCGCCCTGAAAATCGGCAGGCACGACCCCGGCCATGATCAGAGCCTCGATGTTCGCCGGAGACAGCGTCAGCTGGAAATCGATCGAGTTGCGGATGAACGTCGCGCCGACGCGCAGGCCATCGATCGGCGGGCGCCAGAACAGCTGCGCACCGGTGACGTACTTGGCGTCGACGCTATCGAGGGTGGCGCCGGCGAGGACGAGCGCGTTCTCGGGGATGGCGAGCGTGCCGAGCCACGCCTGGTATTCGAGCGCGCCGGCCTCGCCGATCGCGCGATTGCCGTAGATCGCGAAGCCCGTGTGGGCGAGCAGAGCGCTGCGGTTGCGTACCGGATACACGCTCTGAGGCAACAGGACCGAGGTACGCGAGGAATCGATGTCGGCGTACTCGTTGTAGAGGCCATACGGCATCTTGATGACGCCGGCGCGCAGACCGAGCCACGGCTTGTAGCGATAGTCGAGGAAGGCCCAGTCGAGCCGCGGCGGCAGGTCGCGGTAGAACCCGTAGTCGCGGCCGTAGAGCTGGATCCCGACGCGCAGGCGATCGCTGACCTCGGTCGAGACGTTGATGCCCGCCTCGAACAGCGCGAGGCTGCCCCGCGACGACAGGCCGATGTAGTCATTGGCCGTCGAGACGAACCCGCCCTCGCTCGCGAAGCCGTGGATCTGCAGGCGCGGCACGCGAAAGCTGGATCCGCCGTCATCGTCCACGGGCCCCGTGGGCTCGTCCGGCACGGGGTGCGCGGCCGGCGGGGCTGTCGGCGCGGGCGGCGGAGCGGTCGGTCCCTCGGCCGCGGGGGGCGACGCGGGCACGGCCGGCGCGGGTGTGGCCGGCGCGGGTGTGGCCGGCGGGGCGGCCGGCGCGGGTGTGGCCGGCG
>DAIRFU010000046.1:6071-18291 GCA_036794935.1 Kofleriaceae bacterium
GTGGCCGGCGCGGGCGCGGCGGGCGGAGCGGCAGACGCGGCTGGAGGGTCTGCGGGCTGCGCGTATCCGCTCGCCGCCATTGCAGCCACGAGCACGCCCGCGAAGCTGCTTACCCGATGTACTTGTCGTCGCACGGTCCCCCGCCGACGGTACCCGAGTCCCGCGCGATTTGCGACTCGTCAGCCCCTTACCGACGCCAGGTGCAGCGCTTTGCGGCAGGGAGCCGCGGCTCACGAGCGACGCGGTTGACGCGTCGCGACGCCCCTGCGCGCCGATATCACGGTGAGCGCACGTGCACAGAGCGCCTGCGCGCGGCGTGCTGGCGGTGCACGCAATGACCAACCGAAGTATGCGGATCCGGGGTTTCCGGAGCAGCGCATGGGAGTTGCAGACCTTACGCTCCGTGGAGCAGGCGTCCAATACGCTGCTGCGGCTGAACCTCGAGACGAGGGCATATCACGCGCTCGCCGACGAGAACTGGCTCGCGTTGCTTCGGGAGGGGATCACTCGGCTCGAGTACACGCGCTGCCTCGCGTCGATCTACGGGTTCGAGGCCCCGCTCGAGGCCGCGCTCGCCTACACGCCGAACCTCAAGCTGGTGATCGATCTGCGGGGGCGGTTTCGCGCCGGGCTGATCGTCCAGGACCTGCTCGCGCTCGGGCTGCGCGCCGGCGAGATCACCGACCTGCCACAGTGCTTGCCGATGGCGCCGTTCGGCAGCCCGATCGAGGCGCTCGGCTGGATCTACGTCGTCGAGCGCTCGACGCTGCTGCACGATCCGGTGCGCCGTCACATCGCGGGCCGGTTGCCCGAGGTCGGCGTCGCGAGCGCGTACCTGTCGGCGTACGGCGGCGTCGCCGGCGCGCGCTGGAGCGAGCTCGGCCACATCCTCGATCGCGCCGCGCCGACCGACGACATGGTTCACGATCTCGTGATCGCGGCACACGCGGGCTTTCGCGCGCTGATCGCGTGGACCCACGGCCGCGCCGGCGCCCACGCACACGGCATCTGACCGCACGGCGCGGCACGTGCGTTGCTCGAGCTGCACAACGTGAAGGCGAGCACCACTTCGAGAATCGACGTGCAGCTCCCGCAAGCTGCGAGCACCCGCCAGCGCCGCGAGCTCACCGCGTTTGCTCGCTACTGCATCCATCGGCTCGAACGCGAGCTCGGCCAGCGCGACGCGTGGATCGTCGAGATCGCACCGTTTGCGGGCAAGTACACGACCCGGATCGCCGTGATCGATCTGTTCGGCGCGATCGAGGCGAGCGGGGCGGGCCTTGACGGCGCGCTCTCGATCTGGGAGGCGATGTGCCACCTGGAACAGTCGCTGCGCGAGTCGCCGACCACGCGCGCGGCGCGGGTGGCTCGGGGCGCATCGTGCGTGTAGGCCGCGTTTCGATCGCCCGCGTGTGGCCGCTCCCGCCGGATTGACTGCGGTCGCCACGTGACCTGGACTGGACGTCCCGGGTATCGTGGTTGCGGTGCGGCGCGCGCTCGTTCTCGGACTGCTCGCGGCTGGCTGTGGCTCGCCCGAGACCGCCACGCCACCAGGCAGCTGCGCCGACGTGCCGGAGCCGGCCACCGGCGAGGGCACGTACTACGACGCCGATGGCACCGGGAGTTGCAGCTTCGACGCGTCTCCAGGTGACCTCCTCGTCGCCGCGATGAACGCGCCCGACTACGGGGCCGCCACCTGGTGCGGCGCCTGCCTCGAGGTGACCGGCCCGATGGGGACGGTCGTCGTCCGGGTGGTCGATCAATGCCCGGGCTGCGCGCACGGCGACCTCGATCTCAGCCGGGAGGCGTTCGAGATGATCTCGCCGCTCGCGGCGGGGCGCGTGCCGATCACGTGGCACGCGGTCGCGTGCGAGGTCAGCGGGCCGATCGCCTACCACTTCAAGGACGGCGCGAACGCGTACTGGACCGCGATCCAGATCCGCGACCATCGCTACCCGATCGCGCGCGTCGAGGCGCGGACCGGCGACGCGTGGCAACCGATCGAGCGCGTCGAGTACAACTACTTCGTCGAGAGCGACGGGCTCGGGGCCGGTCCGTACGCGCTGCGGGTCACCGATACGCGCGGCCATGTCGTCGAGGACGCCGCGATCGAGCTCGGCGATGACGTGACCCGCACCGGCGCCGAGCAGTTCCCGCTCTGTCAGATGTAGCGGCGGCGGCGGATCATGACGCTGGCGAACAGGAACAGCCCGAACGCGAGGCCGGCGCCGTGGCCGCTCGAACAGCCCCCGTCGGTTCCATCGACAGTGCCGCCATCATCCTGATCGACATCACCGTCTCCGTCGGTGTCGCTGCCGCTGCCGGTCCCGCTGCCCATGCCGTCGTCACCGCTGCCGGTATCGCTACCGCTGCCCATACCGGGCGTCGCGACCGTGACGTGGATCGTCTGGCGCTGCATGTTCTTGCCATCGGTGACCTCGACGGTGATCGCGTGCTGGCCGTCGGCGAGCGTCGCGTCGGTGGCGAACGTGTACGGCCCCGCACCCGGCGTCATCGTGATCGGCTGATCGTCGATCAGGAGCGTCGCCTCGGTCACGCCGACGTTGTCGCTCGCCATCGCCTCGACGGCGAAGCCGGGCTCGACGGTGGCGCCGTCCTGTGGCGCCGTGATGCCGAGCGTCGGCGCGACCAGATCCGCGAGCCCGAGCCGCTCGTTGAGGAGCTGCACCGAGTTCTGGCCCTGCCGGCACACCGAGCCGCCGATCCCGCAGGCACGCGCCTGGTACTCGCCGCACGAGACCGTCTCGTCCTTGAACGTGCGATTGCCGTTGTAGTTCAGATACGTCATCGGGTCCGACGCGAGCAGCTCGTGATCGAGCCCGTAGCTGTGCGCGATCTCCTGCGCCATGACCTCGCAGATCGTCTGCGGGTCATTCGGGAACACCTTGACGAACGTGAACACGATCGAGTTCTCGATGATCCCGCAGTTCTGCGTGAACGGCGACACACCGCCGACCCCCGACTGCATGCCGATGTCCTGCGGGTACCCACCGAACACCGCCTCGATATGCGGCACGTTGCCCGGATCGACGTCGGTGACGGTGACGTCCCAGCGCGCGAACATGTCCTGCATGCAGGTCAGCGTCGCGGCCCAGTTCGCCGCGGACACGTTCCACGCGGGCACCGTGCGCGTGGAGCCGACCAGCGACGAGCGGTTCGTGCGCGAGTCGTTGTTGCCCGGCGTGAGCGTGACCCCGTCCTTGTTGAGGTAGATCGTCTTGCTCTGCGCGAGGGCGGCGATCGTGTTCGGCCCGTTCGCGGGCAGCATCTGACGCACGAACGTGATGTGGGAGGCAGTGGGAGGTCCTGCCACGAGGCCGTAGAGCTGAGGCGGCGTCGTGGTGAGCTCGCCTTCGGCCACCGCTACCGAAGGAACCAAGACGAGCAGGCTGGTGAGAATCGTCGAGGTGCGCATGGCCAGAGTCACTAATCACGGCGCGTGCCACGCGACTCGAAACGCGCTTTGTCGTCGAGAAAACCCGGCAAACCGCGCGATGCACAAGTCGCGCACCTACACGCCGTTCGCGCCGAGCTGTCACTGTGAACGGGGAATTGTTCTGCGTAAACGCATGGCCTCAGTCGTGTGAGATCACACCAGTCAGCGCGACTGAGGCGCGCGGTCGCGGCTCACTCGTCGACGTGAACGGTGACCTCGGCCGACAGGCCGGGACGCATCGGTACGCTCGGCGGCTGGGCCCAGCGGATCTTCACGGGCACGCGCTGGACGACCTTCACGAAGTTGCCGGTCGCGTTGTCGGGCGGAATCATCGAGAACCGCGCGCCGGTCGCCGGCGACAGCGTGTCGACGACGCCGGTGAACTCGCCGTCGAACGCGTCGATCTCGATGTCGACCTTGTCGCCCGCGTTCATGTGCGCGATCTGGCCCTCCTTGAAGTTCGCGACCACGTAGGTCTCGTTCGGCACGAGCATGAGCAGCGGCTGGCCGATGTTCACCGACTGACCGACGTGCGCACCGAGCCTGGAGATCACGCCATCGCTCGGCGCGACGATCGTCGCGTGCGCGCGATCGAGCTTGGCCTTCGCGAGCGCCGCCTCCGCCGCCTTGACGCGTGCGCCCGCGAGCGTCGCCGCTGCCTCGGCCGCGGCCACCTGCGAATCGACCGGCGTGCTCTGCGCGACCCGGCCCTGCGCCTCGCTGACCCGGGCCTGAGCGGAGTTGCGCTGGTTGCGCGCGGCGCCGAGCTGGGCGGTCGCCGCATCGAGAGCTGCCTGCGCGACCTCGCGCGCGTGCACGGCCAGGTCGAGATCTTGCCGGGTCACCGCCTGCTTCGCGAACAGGCTCTTCACGCGTCCGTACTCGACCTCGGCCGTCTTCAGGTCGGCGTGGGCGCGGGCGACCGCCGCCTCCGCGGCATGGATGGTATCGGCGGCACCGCGCGCGCTCGCGCTCGCGCCGGTGAGCGCGGCCTGCGCCGACGACAGCCCACCCTTGGACGACGACTTCACGATCGCGACCTGCGCCTCGGCCGCGCCGAGCTGCGCAAGGGCCGCCTCGCGCTCGGCCTCGGCACGCGCCACCTCGACGTCGAGGGACGCCGGATCGATCTCGAACAGGACATCGCCGCGCTTGACCTTCTGGTTGTCGCGGACGTGCGTGGTCAGGATCGTTCCGGCGACACGCGACGAGATCGGCACCACGTCGGCCTCGACCTGGGCGTCATCCGTCGATTGCTTGCCCTGCGTCCACCAGCGGTGCGCGAACCACAAGATCGCGACGAGCGAGGCGACCGCGGCGAGGATGATGTACGCGCGCTTCGCCTTTCTGCTGCGCGGCACACTGTCTTTGACCGATGCTTCCATGACTTGCTTACTCCACGGCAATCTCGACGTGCGCGGGCGTCCCGGTGCGTTTCACGCGCAGGAACAACAGCAGCGGCAACACGACGATGAACGCGATCGTCTGCAGGACGAACGTCTTGTCAAACCCGATCACGACGCCCTGGAGCGCCACGCGGCCGAATGCCGAGTGTGTCGTCAGGACGCCGGCGTGCACCTGGGCGGCGATCTCGGGCCGTAGCACCGTGACCGACGAGGCGAGGCCCGCGCTCGCGGTCACGCTGTAGCGGGTGAACAGGGTGGCGAACAGTGACAGGCCGATCGAACCACCGACCTGACGCACGAAGCTGTTGACGCCGGCCGCCCCGGCGAGGTCGGCGCGCGCGACATTCGAGAGCGCGGCGGTGGTCAGCGGCACGAACAGGAACGCGAAGCCGGCGCCCGTGACCGCGAGCGGCAGGATCAGGTCGTGGGTCGAGGTCATGAGCGTGATGTCGGCCTGCATCCAGTTGCCGAGCGCGGTGAGCAGCAGGCCGAAGCCGACGAGCACCGCGGGATGGATCTTGTTGTAGAGCCGGCCGACGATCGGCGAGGCCACCATCATCGCGAGCGTGCGCGGCAACAGCACGATGCCGGATTGCGTCGCGCTGAAGTGCAGCATCTCCTGCGTGAAGACCGGCAGCAGGAACATCGATCCCATCAGCATCGCGAACACGAGGCCAGCGATCGCGGTGCCGGAGGCGAACGTGGGATCGCGGAACAGCCGCAGGTCGACGACCGGCGCCTTCGCGGTCAGCTCGCGGATGATGAACGCGGCGAACGCGACGGTCGATAGGTACGTCGCGGCGACGATCTTCGTCGACTCGAACCAATCGTCCCCGGCGCCCTCCTCCAGCACGTACTGGAGCGCGCCGATCGCGATCGTCATCAGGATGATGCCGGCGTAATCGAAGTGCTTCTTCGCGATCTGGGCGCGCGCGCGGTTCTCGATCCGCACGTCGTCGGGCTCGTGGACGTTGCGCACGGTCATGTAGATGCCGACGATGCCGACCGGCAGGTTGACGAAGAAGATCCACGGCCACGAGAAGCTGTCGGTGATCCAGCCGCCGAGCACCGGGCCGACCGCAGGGCCGACCATGATGACCATCGAGAACAGGGCCATGGCCATGCCCTGCTCCTCGAGCGGGAACGTCTGGCGCAGGATCGCCTGCTGCGTCGGCTGCAGCGCGCCGCCGCCGAGTCCCTGAAGGATGCGCCAGATCACGAGCATCTCGAGCGAGCGCGCCGTGCCGCACAGCACCGAGCCGAGCGTGAACAGCGCCAGCGAGATCAGGTAGACGCGCTTCTGGCCGAACAGTGCACCGAGGAAGCCGGTCAGCGGCATCACGAGCACCATCGCGATCATGTACGCGGTGGTGATCAGCGTGATCTCCTGCAGCGATGCGCCGAGCTCGCCGCGGATCTGCGGGATCGCGACGTTCACGATCGAGGAGTCGATCGTCGCCATCAACGAGCCGAACGCGATCGAGACCGCGACGACCCACTTGTTCGTGGGTTGCGTCATCGCCGGGCACCGTCGAGAACGATCGAGACCAGTGCGTCGGCATCCTCCGCCGACAGCTTGCGGTTCTCGCCGATTCGCCGCACGAGCACCGCGCGGAGTGCCCCACCGATCACGGTCGGCAGCAGCTCGGCTAGATCGTCATCGAGCTTCTTTTCAGCGATCCCCACCGCGACCAGCTCGCCGATCGCGACCGCCAGATCCTGCGGCGTCGTCGCCGGCGACTTCTTGAGGTGCTCGGCCTCGAGCACCACCTTGATGAACTTGCGGTGCGCCTCGAAGACCTCGAACACGTCGTGCAGGAACGTGCGCAGGCGGGGCTCGAACGTCAGATCGGCGTGCTTGACGACCGCCGCCTTGAGCTGCGGACGCAGTGCCGCGCGCCTCATCTCGAACAGCGCGCGGATCAGCGCGTCGCGATCCGCGAAGTAGTTGTAGAGCGTGCCGACCGCGACCCCCGCCCGCTTCGCGATCTGCGCGAGCGGTGCGCCCTGCAGCCCCTTCGCCGCGATCAGGTCCTCGGCGGCCTCGAGGATGGCGACGCTGACCGACTCGCGCAGCTGGTTGCGCAGCTGGTTGCGAACTGAACTCACGCTCACGCGCGTGAATATACATTCATCGGATCGGCTTGACGATGGCCTTTCGGCCCTCCCCGGGTGTGCAGGAGGTGAACCGTCGCCACCACCAGCGGCACGCCCGCGGCAAACCCGGCCAGCACGTCGAACGGCCAGTGGACGCCGAGGTAGATCCGCGAAAACCCGATCGCGGCGATCAGCAGGGTGGCCGCGGCGATCACCAGCCCGCGGTGCGCGCGCCGGTAGATGATGACGACGGCGGCGATGCTGCCGTAGATGGCCATCGCCGACAGGGAGTGGCCGCTCGGGAAGCTCCATGTCTCGGGGCGCGTGATCTCGTCGAACAAGGTCGGCCGCGGCCGCTGGACGAGCTCCTTGAGCGCGTACACGAGGAGCTGCGAGACGACCGCGTCGGTCACCAGGATCGCCGCGGCCCGGCGATGACCGGCGCGTAACAGCCACACCACGGTCGCGACGACGACGACCGTGATCATCGGGCCGGAGCCGAGGTGGGTGACCGTGATCATCACCCGATCGAGCAGCCACGAGTCGAGATGGTGGTGGATGGCGAGCGCGATCGCGCGGTCGGGAGCGTCGTACTCGCCCTCGAGCACTTCCTCTGCGATCTCGACGAAGATCCACGTCGCCGCCACCGCGATCGCGAAGTGGATCAGCGTGCGCCAGGGCAACGTCCTTGGCATCTTCGTGATCGGTGCACCCGGCGTGCCTGGGGGGTGGGAAGCTCGCCGGCCGCGCCTCATGCGTGATGCTCCCGCCCGAGCACGCGGTGCGTCGCCCAGCCGGTGAGCGCGGTCGCCGCGATCGCGGTCCCGAGCCCGATCCCCAGCGCGACATGCTCCCACGGCGCCGGTGTCCTCTCGCCGAGTCCGCCGACCCCCGACAGCAGAGAGCCGAGGTACGCCTGCGCGAGGCCCATCGGCAGCTTGCCGAGCACGTTCGTCACCAGCCGCTTCCACAGCGGCATCTTCGTCAGCGCGAGCGCGTAGTTGAGCAGCCCGAACGGGATCAGCGGCGATAGCCGCAACAGCTGGACGATCGAGAACGAGTGCTCCGAGATCGCGCGGTCGAGCGCGGCGAGTCGCGGGTGTGCCTGGATGCGACGCTCGAGCCCGCCGCGCAGGCGCGTGTGGACCAGCCACAGCGTGCACAGCTCGACGAGGATGCCGAGCCCCGTCGTGAGCAGCGCGCCCCACCAGGTGCCGTAGAGCAGCCCCGCGGCGACGTACAGCTCGAAGCTCGGCAGCGGCAGCAGGCACACGATCATGAACACGACCGAGAACACGAGGAGCCCGAGCGGGCCGAGCTCGCGGATCCACCCGACCGTGTCCACGACCCAGCTGCCGATCGGCAGCCATATGCAGCCCGCGACGAGGAGGCCGACCGCCGCGCATGCCAGCACGATCTTGCCGGTCCGGCTCACGATCGACCGTGACATGGCGGGAGCGACGCGTCCACGCGAGCGCCGACGCACACGCGCGTGTAGGATGCTCCCATGCTTTCAGCAGGTGAGCTCGCTCCCGATTTCGAGGCCGAGGCCCACGACGGCACGCGCGTGAAGCTGTCGGACCTCGCCGGCAAGTACGTGCTGCTGTGGTTCTATCCCGCGGCCGATACCCCTGGTTGAACGATCGAAGGCAATGGATTCCGTGATCGAATCCAAGAGTTCGACAACAAGAACGCGATCGTGCTCGGCGCGAGCTTCGATCCACCCGCCTCGAACAAGGCGTTCGCCGACAAGTTCAAGTACCCGTACCGGCTGCTCAGCTTCAGCCACGATACCGGCAAGGCGTACGGTGCCTACAACGAAGGCTCGCCGGACTACGCGCGGCGCATCTCGTACCTGATCGGGCCCGATCGCACGATCGTGAAGGTGTACCCGAAGGTCAAGCCGGCCGATCACCCGACCGAGGTGCTCGCCGACCTGCCCTGACCGGGCGATGCCGCCGCCGGCGCACCGCAACGAGGGCCAGCAGCGCGAGCGCTCCGGCTCCCCCGCCCGCGCTGCAGCCGCCGCCGCCCTCGTCCGGAGCGCCCCCGGTTCCCGAACCGTCGCCGCCGCCACCCCCGGTGTCGCCGCCATCGGTGTCGTCGCCGCCGCCGGTGAGGGCGAAGAACTGCGCCGCGCGAAGCGTCGAGCAGATCTGCTGGTCGGAGAAGAACGCGCCGGAGGTCGCCGGGCACGCGCCGAGCTCGTCGGCACCGGTCGCGATCGCGTGGCCCATGCCATCGACGAGGTAGAGCTCGACGGCGAGCCGCGAGCCGGCCCGGTACTGCGTGCGCGTCGCCTTGCCGAACGTGTCGGTGGCCTCGGCGGTGGCATCGGTGGCCCAGACGTTCGTCCACTGCTTGACCAGCTCGGCCGCGTTCACGGTCGCCACGGTGTAGTCGGCAGAGCCGTGCCAGATCTGGACGCGCGGGTAGGGGCCGGCGAAATCGGGATCGGCGGCGCGCACGAGGTCGCCCCATTGCGCGGCGTCCTTCATCGCGCCACTCGAGGCGCACGTCGAGCCCGAGGCGACATCGACCGCGCAGCCGTACGGCACGCCGGCCATGATCGACCCGGCGGCGAACCGATCGGGATACGCGGCGAGCATGACCGCCGTCATCGCGGCGCCCGCGGACAGGCCGGTGGCGTAGACGTGGCCGCGATCGATCGCGTGGGTCTCGATCGCGGTGTCGATCATCTGCACGATCGACGCGGCCTCGCCGGCGCCGCGCGTGGTGTCGCCGGCCGCGTACCACGTGAAGCAGCCGAGCTGCTGGTTCGCGCTGCGCTGCTGCGGATAGAGCACGGCGAACTGGTACTGATCGGCGAGCGCGTTCCAGCCGGCGGCCTCCATCGCGGCTGCGGTCTGGGTGCAGCCGTGCATGACGACGACCAGCGGGCGATTCGCGGCCAGGTTCGCCGGCACGTACTCGAACATGTCGAGCGCGCCCGGGTTCGAGCCGAAGCTCTCGACCGGTGTCAGGCCGGCGCGGGCCGGCGTGGAGAGCGCGAGGAGTCCGGCGACGGCGACGATCGGGGCGAGACGCATGCGCGAACGGCAGTGCACCGCACGTGCCCGCCGAGCGCGAGCGCCAGGTGCCGGATTTTTTCAGCAGACGCACATTCGCGTATAGCCGGCCGCCTGTTGGCGGTTGCCATCATCAGGTACGCGTGTACTGGCGGCGATGGTCGACGCTGCCGGTGAACCGGAAGCTACCCGGGCGTGGCGGCGTGTCGAGCGGTGCGGTCAGGGCCATGATCCGCTCGTACTCCTCGATCGAGATCCGCTCGCGGCCGGCGAGCACCTCGGCGAGGGGCGCGGCCTTGACGCGGTCGGCGGCGCGCGGGCCCACCACGCCGGAGAAGAACTCGCTCGTGCAGCCGCTGCCGTACGAGAACAGGCCGAGCCGTGAGCCGGCGAGCGCGTACGCCTGGGTCTCGAGCAGGCCGGCGAGCGAGAGGTAGAGCGAGCCGGTGTACACGTTGCCGATCCGCGCGCACGCGGCGAGCGACGGCTCGACCTGGTGCTGGAAGCTGGCGGCCGCGTGCTGCTCCTCGGCGGTGGCGTCCCACGGCTCCTGCGTATCCTCGAGATCGCAGCGCCGCAGGTGGAGGTGCGCCTTCTTCGCCATCTTGCAGAACGGCACGTGATAGCAGATGCGCGCGAGCTTCTCGCTGACGAGGCCGTCACCGTGGACGAGCTCGCGCTCGAGCGCCTTCTGCTTCCAGCCGCGGTACGCGCCGGCGAGCGCGTCGAGGTAGCACTGCACGCTGTAGTGACCGTCGACCTGGGCCTCGCGCATGCCGAGCGGGCGCCAGAAATCGTGGACGTGCAGGCTCGACGCGCCGGAGATGCCGACGTCGAGCTCGACCATCGCCGGGTTGCGGCCGACGATCATCGCGACCGCACCCGCGCCCTGCGTCGGCTCGCCGGCGGTGCGGACACCGTAGCGCGCGATGTCGGCGCAGATCACGAGCGCGCTCTTGCCGGCCGCCGAGCCCGACGCGATCCAGTCGAGCGCGGCCAGCAGGCCCGCGGTGCCGCCGTAGCACGCGTGCTGCGTGTCGTAGACGCGCATCGCACGCGGCAGCTCGAGCAGGCCGTGGACGTACGACGCCACCGGCTTGCTGTGATCGACGCCGGTCTCGGTGCCGACGACGAGCATGCCGAGCTCGGCGGGGTCGAGCTCGGCGGCCGCGAGCACGCGACGCGCGGCCTCGGCGGCGAGCGCGACGGTGTCCTCGCCGGGCTCGGCGACGGCCATCTCGCGGGCGCCGAGTCCCTGCGTGTACTTCGCGGGATCGACGCCGCGTGCGCGGGCGAGGTCCTCGATGTCGATGTAGCGCCGCGGCACCGCCACGGCCATGGCGTCGATTCCAACTCGGATCTTCATCTGGTTCCCTTTCACATGTCGGGGCTGAGCACGAGGCGGCCCGCTACGTTGCGATTCTCGAGACGGACGTGCGCGGCCGCGGCATCGCGCAGCGGCAGCACCTCGGTGACGAACGGTGTGAGCAGCCCCGCGTGCGTGAGCTCGAGTGCGGTCTCGAGCTCGCCCTGCGTGGTCGCGTACGCGCCGATGATCTCGAGCTCCTTGACGATGACGAGGCCGGGGTTGAGGTCGATCGTGCCCGACTCGAGGTTGCCGACGACGACGACGTGGCCGCCCGGCGCCATCGCCTTGAGCGTCTGCGCGAACGTCGCGCTGCCGACGATCTCGATCGCGACCGTGACGCCCTCGCCGCCCGTCAGCTTGCGGGCGGCAGCGGCGAAGTCGAGGCTCGGCGCCACGATGACGTCGTGCGCGCCCGCGTTGTAGAGCGCCTCGGCCTTTGTCGCGCTCGAGGTCACCGCGATCACGCGCGCACCATCGAGCCGCGCGAGCTGCACGGTCTGCAGGCCGACGCCACCGCTCGCGCCGGTGACGAGCACGGTCTCGTCGGGCTGGACGCGGCCGCGCGTGCGGATCACGTGGACCGCGGTCCCGGCCGTGCAGCACACGGTCGCGGCGACGGCCCACGGCATGCCATCGGGGACGCGGCCGATGCCGGCGATCGGCGCGACCATCCGTCCCGCATAGCCGCCGGCGAGCTCCTCGCCGAAGAACCGGTTGTCGCGCTTGCACAGGCTCGCGCGGCCGGCCCGGCACGACGGACAGTCGCCGCACGACAGCCGCTGCAGCGTCTCCGCGCGGTCGCCGACCTGCCAGGTGGTGATGCCGGCGCTGACCTCGATCACCTCGCCCGCGAACTCGTGGC
>DAIRFU010000466.1:0-5849 GCA_036794935.1 Kofleriaceae bacterium
CGCATTCGCGGCGAGCCCGGACAGCGCGAGGTTCTTGTCGATCGCGGCGATCGCCGGCTGCGCGATGTCGACGCTGGTCACCCGCGTCGCGCCGCCGAGCGCGGCGTGGAGCGAAAAGCCGCCGGTGTACGCGAACAGGTTGAGCACGCTCGCGCCCGCGGCGTGGCGGCGGATCGTGCGCCGGTTGTCGCGCTGGTCGAGGAAGAAGCCGGTCTTCTGGCCACTGCGCACGTCGACGCCGAACCGAGCGTCGTCCTCGCTGATCGCGATCTCGGCCGGCGGATCGCCGCGCAGCGCCTCACCGGCGGAGCGCTCGCGCCGCTCGCCGCGGAGCCATGCGTGCGCGATCGGGGCGTCACTGCCGCGCTCGAGCCCGGCGAGCACGTCGGGGAGATGCGGGCGCCAGAACGCGGCCGCGGCGGGACCGTCGAACACGACGACAGCGGTGTCCGCATACGCGTCGATGACGAGGCCCGGGCAGCCATCGGCCTCGCCGTGGACGAGCCGTCGCCCGGTGCAGCCGACGAGCAGCGGATCGCGCGCGCGGCGGGCTGCGGCGGCCTCGGCGCGGCCGCGAGCCCAGGTGCCGTCGCAGGCGGCATCCGGGACGTCGAGGATCCGCGCGCGCAAGGGCGAGGTCGGATCGGCGAGCGCGGTCGCGAGCGGTCCGCGGTCGTCGACCAGGGTGACGAGCTCGCCGATCGCGATCGACGGCGCGGGGGCGAGCGCGCGATCGTAGACCCACGGATGACCGGCGCGGATGCGGTCACGCAGCGGCTTGGTCACGCGCCAGGTGGCGCGCCGGGGCTGCTTCACTGCACGTTCGTGTCGACGAGCTGGTACATGTGGCCGTAGCTGTCGAGCGTCTGCACGACGCCGGTGCCGTTGGAGATCCACAGCTGCGAGACCCAGTTCGCGGGCAGCTCCATCGGCTTGGCCTTGGGGTTCCCCGGGTTGTCGAGCGTGACGCGGCCGGTGGTGATGATGCCGAGCTTCTCGGACTTGTAGTTCATCCCCGACTTGGTCGTGACGGTCTCGACCGGCTGCGGGGTGATCTGGCGCTCGATCTCGATCTTGCCCGAGCCGAGCGTGGCGCCCGAGCCCTCGGTCGGGATCCGCTTCCAGTGCATGACGAGGTCGTCACGCCACTCGTTGGTGCCGACCTTGCCCTTCTTGAGCTTGAGGCTGGTGCCCTTGTTCACGCGCTCGAGGCTGGTGATCTCGAGCCCGATGTAGCCGCCGGGCTCGCCGGCGAAGAAGTAGCTGTTCGGCGAGACGTCGAACGTGTCCTTGGTGCAGGTGATCGTCGACTCGTACGCGTACTCTTCGATCTCCGGCTTCTTGGGGTCACGCGAGCGGTCGATCGTCAGCTTCTCCTCGAGCGTCGCGACGGTCGCGCCGTCCTTGGTCTCGACGGACTTCACCGTCACCGTGATCGCCTTGGGCTGCTCGGGCGACAGCCGGCGGATCGCGTCGGGAGCCGGCTGCGGCGCGGCGATCGAGTTGTACGTCCACTGGTTCCCCTCGACGAGCGGCAGCATGTCGACGCCGCAGGCCGGCGCCTTGCCGCCGTGCTTGGGGCGGGCGGTCGCGACGGCAGGTACGAGGACCAGGGCGGCAACGAGGAGGGGCATCCGCATACGTGCCGAATTCATACCGGGCCCACGGGCCCGCGTAAAGCGATCCGGGCTGACAGCCTGCCGCCCGGAGGTCGCGGTCGCGACCCAGGGTCAGTGCTTCGGTTTATGCCCGCCGTACACGCAGGTTGGGTCGTTCGTGTCGGCGCACATGTTCGCGATCAGCTCGCGGAAGCGATTGTCGCGCCGCATCTCGGAGAAGTCCGGATCGAGCGGCTGGCGGCGGCCGAGGAGCTTGTCGAGCGCGCGGTCGACCTCGGCCTGCTTGCTCGCGTGCGGCCGCATCTGGAGCAGGCGCGTGAGCAGGTTGATCGAGCACTGCTTGCGGCCGATCCGGGCGTACGCGGCAGCCAGCCCGTAGGTGGCCTTGACGTTGTAGGGATCCGCCGCCAGGGCGGTGATGAAGTCGTTGACCGCCTCGCTGGTCGACTGCTCGCGGGTCAATCGATCGACCTGCGGGTCGTTCGCGGCGGCGAGCTTGGTGTACGCGCGGTCGGCGAGCCGGGCGCCCTCGGGGATCGAGCGCTCGTCGAACGCGATGTTGGGCGGCTGCTTCGCGGGATCCGTCGGCTCGCAGTCCTTGGCGACCGTGACCTCGGGCTTGGGCACGGGCTCGGGGCGCAGCGGCGGCGGCGGCGCGGTGACCTCCTGCTTGCCGTGGCAGCCGATGCCGGCGAGGGCGGCGAGGGCGATGGCGAGGACGATCGGGCGGGCCATGACTAGCGCCCCACCGCCGTCATCGCATCCTTGCGGTAGCCCTTGAACCACTGCGCGTTCGTGCTGATCGAGTCGATGTTGCGGTTCGCCTCGGCCGCCCACTTCGGGTTGTTCGAGAGCGACGCGAGACGCGTGAGCATCGCGAGCGCACAGCCCTTGCGCAGAACGCGGTCGTAGGCGACGGCCAGCTTGAGCGTCGCCGGCACGTTGTACGGGTCCTTGATCAGCGCGTTGCGGTACTTGTCGATCGCGTCGGTCAGCAAGCTGACCTTCATCGAGTCGTCCTTGGCGTCGTCCGATTGCTGGAGCGCCGCGTCGCCCTGGTTGTAGAGCGTCTTCGAGAGCGCCGACTGCGCGTGGACCTTCTTGGGATCCTCCGTGAAGCTCGCGTTGCAGTCGTCGACGTACTTGATCTCGGCGACCGGTTCGTCGGTCTTGTCCGGCCGCTTCTTCTTGGACGGGTTGGACAGCTTCTCGGCCTTGCCGCTGTAGAGCGGCTTGCACGAGGCCACACCGAACACGACGAGCACGAGAACCACCGGCAAGCGCATACGGCCGACGGTAACGCGGTGGCCCGCGCGAATCAAACCGCTCAGCGGCGGAGCGCGCCCGCCAGCGGCCGGGCCCACGGCCAGGCGGCGAACAGGAGCAGCGCACCGGCGAGCGCCGGCTGCAGCGCGAGCGCGTTGCTCGTCACCGCCTGAAGGCCGAACAGCGACAGCATCAGGCCACCGGCCGCACCGAGCGCGAGCACGCCCCAGGTCCGCATCCGGATCAGGGCCACCATGCCGACGCCGACGAGCAGCAACGCGCCGACCGAGAGCGCCATCATCGCGGGCGGCTTGGGCGCGAGGCCGTAGATGAGGACCATCGGCAGCGACACGCCGGCCCGGATCACCGAGCGACCGAGCCGCTGGACCGCGTGCTCGTCCATGTGAAAGCGCTCGCGCCACGCGGTCTGGCCGTCGTAGAGCTCGCTCATGTTGTTGCCCCACAGCATCACGGTCGCCGTGAGGTGCGAGATCCCGATGAGCAGGATCTGGAACTCGGGCCCCATCTGCCACAGGCCGATGCCCGCGACGATCACGCCGAACAGGCTGACGCCGACCGCGTACCAGCGCGCCCAGAAGTAGCCGGCGACCAGGGCGAAGAACGCCAGGCCGTAGACGCCGGCCATCCCGAAGAACAGGTTTCCGAGCGGCCCACCGCCGAGCACGGCCTGCATCACGTAGAGCAGGAACCAGAACGCAAACATCAGGGCCGCGATCGCACGACGTTCGCCGACGAACTTCATAGCTTCCACTATACCGCGGAAGGCCGGCCGGGCTAGCGCGCGATCACGTCGGCGGCTTCACCGCGAAGTTCTTCTGGACGATCAGTCGGAAATGCTTGTAGCCGGCTTCCTTCTGCTTCGCCGAGAACATGACCTCGATGAGGAGACGGTAAGGCGTGGTGCGGTCGGCGATGATGAGCAGCTCGGGAGGGGGCGCCTTGGCGGGATCGACTCCCGCCTTCTGCAGGCCCCTGATCTCCTCCTGGCGCAGCGAGGCGAGGAAGTTGGTCAGCCGCGGGATCTTGATGCCGAGCGCGCCGCCCTCCTTCTCGGAGGGGTCGACGTCGCCGTTGTTGACCGAGACGATCGACTTGCCCTCGACGACGATCCCCGTCGGCGTGATCACGAGGGTCCAGACCTTCTCGGGAACCGGGGCATCGCCGACCGTCGTCGGTAGCTGGACGGTGCCGGCGGTCACCTCGAGCGCGCTGGTCGCCATCTGGAAGATGAACGCGACGAGCAGGATCGTCATCATGTCCATCATCGGCATGATGTTGAGGTGCCGGATCGACTCGCCCTCGGGGACGCGGTTGACCGCCTTGCGGACGAGCTGGCGCGCTTCGCGCTGCGAAAAGCTCATTCTCCCCTCCGCGGATTCATTCGGCGCGAGGTTATTTCGGTCCTGCGGACCGAAATGTGATCAGGTCGCCTCATTCGAACCCACTCGAGAAGAGGATGTCGCTGAACAGCGCCATCGTCTTCGGATCATACGTCGCGCGGGCCGTATCGTAGAGGCGCTTGTCGGGCGAGATCGGGTCCTTGGCCTTCTTGAGAGCCGGATCCTCGGTCGGCAGCGCGCAGCCGCTCGTGTCCTGGCCAAACTCGGGCATCTTGCAGCGCATCGCGCTCATCACCGACGCGATCGTGTTGTACGGGATCGCGCCGTCGGCCATCAGGATGATCTGGTACGTGTCCGGCTTGCGCTGCTTGCCGGCATAGCGGCGGTTCGCGATCTCGAACAGCGCGTTCGACAGCGCCCGGTAATCGAAGACCGGCAGCGGCACCTCGGCGTGAGGGCTCGGCTCGCACTTCTGCGTCGTGTCCCGGCAGAAGTTGCTCTCGCACATGTAGTTGCCGTCGCATGCCTCGCCGTCGCGGCCGCTGCGCGGGAACACCGCCTTGGGCGCGTCGAGCGTGCCCTCGAGGCCCGAGATCGACCACAGCATCATGCGGTCGCGGGTGATCGAGACCACCAGCTTGAGCGGCTGCTCGTCCGGGTTCGGGTTCGGCGTGCTGGTCACCGACGATGCCGGTGGCGCCTTGTCGGGCAGCGACGTGTCGATCTGCGTGAAGATGATCCCTGCCGAGATCGAGAACAGCAGGAACAGCATCAGGTTGGTGACGATGTCGAGATACGGGATGAGGTTGAGCTCACCGCTCTCGATCTCCTCCTGCTCGACCTGATCCTCGCGACGCCGGACCGCGTTGCGGGTCTTCGAGCGGACGCGCTGTGCGGAGAGGGTGGCCACTGGCGGCCCTACGACTCCGCGTCGGTGAGGGACTCGGTGGGCGCGGCGGGCGCGCGGCTCGCGGCCGCAGCGGCGCTGCCATCGGCCAGCAGGTTCTCGAACCGCAGGCTGAACGCCTCGAGGTCCGCGACGACCTTCTTCATCGCGGCGGACAGCAGCAGGTGGCCCACCATGCAGATGAGCGCGATCCCGAGGCCGAACGCCGTGTTGTACATGGCCTCCGCGATGCCTCGCGACAGCCGCTCGCGCTGCTCGGCGGGGTTCGCCTCGCCGATCGCGCCGAACGTGCGGATGAGGCCCGTGATGGTGCCGAGCAGACCGACCAGGGTCACGATGTTCGCGAGCGACCACAGCGCGCCGATCCGGGTCTTCACCTCGGGCAGCGTGTCGGTCATCGTCTCTTCCATCGCCTGCGCGACCGCCGCCTCGCCGCGGTGCAGCCGGTTCAGGCCGGCCTTCGCGACGCGCGCGACCGGCGCGGTCGTCGCATCACACAGCTTCTTGGCGCGATCGACGTTGTTCGCCGACAGCAGCTTGCGCAGCTGCTCGAGGAACGCCTTCGCGTTGAGGTGACCTCGGCCGAGGAAGTAGATCGCACGCTCGACGATCAGGCCGATGACGACCGCCAGAAAGAACGTGTTGACGATGAAGAAGGGACCGCCCTTCTGGAACACATCGCTTAACCAGCTCATC
>DAIRFU010000467.1:0-5818 GCA_036794935.1 Kofleriaceae bacterium
GGTATCCGACCGCAACGTTTCCATCCACCCCTCGTCGCAGCCTCGAGCCTGGTCATCCGAGCCAGGGCTGGGTTCGACTGTAGCCAAGCAGGTGCATGCCGTGACCATCCATGACGTGTTGAAAGACCACATCGCCAAGACCTACTTGCACGGAGAGCACAGCGGGCTCACCGAGAGCACGCCGCTGCTCGGCCTGAACATCATCGATTCGTCGAGGCTGTTCGAGCTCGTGCACTTCATAGGTGCCGAGTTCGCGGTCAAGATCCCGTTCGATCAGATCGTTCCAGAGAACTTCGAGTCGATCACGGCGATCAAGACGCTCATCGAGCGGATCCGGGCCTCGAGCGCCAGCAACGGTTGAAGGGACAAGGTGTTGTCGTGAACGAAGAGATGATCCGTACCGACGCACTCCGCGTCTTCTGCGCTCAGGTCCCGGACGATGCCTCGTACGTCGTCCTCGACAGCCACCTCGAAGGTGAGCTGCGCCTCGACGAACATGGCCTCGCGCCGGTACTGACCGCACTGCGCACGGAGTTCGGGCTGCCGGCCGGCACGCTCACCTCGAGCTTCGCCACGGTGCGCCACCTGATCGACGACGTGGTCGCATCCGCGGCGCGCGTTCGCCAGCCGGCATCGGCCGCGCCGACGGCAACGGCGGAGGAGGGTGGCCTCGCGTTCCGCGACGTCGTGTTCGAGGTCTTCCGCCATCACACCCACTACGCCGCGAACGAGCTGCGACCGGACGCCGATCTGGAAGGCGAGCTCGGTGTCGACTCCGTGCTGCTCGCCTCCATCCTGGGGGACCTCGGCAGGCGCCTCGGCCTTGCCAAGGGATCCTTCAAGGCCGGCTCCGTGCGGACCATCGCCGACGTGCTCGTCGCGTTGCCCGCGCTGATCCCCGCCGCCACCCCGCGTGTCAACGGCGCGGCGAGCCCAGCCGGCGCTGCGCCGGCGGAGCCGCCACGCGAGAAGACCTCCGGTCCCCCGCGCCCCGGCCACAAGTGGGCCGACGCGACGCCACCGGCGATGCCGACTCAGGACGGCGACTCGCGAACACTCAAGGACTTCACGGAGGAGCGCAGTCGCGACCTGTTCGCGAAGGTTCGCACCTTCAACGAGTTCTACAAGAAGCGACGCGGCGAGCAGCTCTACTGGTACGGCATGCCCCTCGAGAGTGCGTGCCGCAACCGCGCGATGATCTTCGACGAAGTCACGGCGAGGCGGCGCGAGTTCCTGATGTTCGCGTCGAACAACTATCTCGGCCTCGCGAATCACCCGCGGGTCGTCGAGGCCATCTGTACGGCGGTGCGCCAGTACGGCGCGACGAACACGGGGTGCCGTCTGATCGGCGGAACCAACGTCGTGCACAAGGAGCTCGAGCGACGGCTGGCGCGGTTCAAGGGGCGCGAGGCGTGCATCGTGTATCCGTCGGGATACTCGGCCAACCTCGGGGCGATCAGCGCGCTCGCGAAGACGAACGATGCCGTGGTGATCGACAAGTACAACCACATGAGCATCCTCGACGGCTGCAAGCTGTCCGGCGCCGCCCGCAAGATCTACCAGCACAACGACATGGCGGACCTCGAGCGGATCCTGGAGCGACTGAGCCACCAGGTCGACGGCATGCTCATCGTGACCGACGGCGTGTTCAGCATGCACGGTGACCTCTGCAAGCTGCCCGAGATCTGCCGCCTGGCCTCGCGCTATGGCGCGAAGATCCTCGTCGACGATGCGCACTCGACCGGTGTCCTCGGTGCGCGCGGCTCCGGTACGGCCGAGCACTTCGGCCTCAAGGGCGAGGTGGATCTCGAGCTCGGCACGATGAGCAAGGCGCTCGCCGGCCTCGGCGGGTTCGTCGCTGGCGACGAGGAGGTCGTCGAGTACCTGCGTTTCTACTCGAACTCCTACGCGTTCGCGGCGAACATCCCGGCGGCCACGGCAGCCGGCCTGATCGCGGCGCTCGACGTCCTCGAGGCCGAACCCGAGCGGCTGCAGACCCTGTGGCGAAACATCCGCCGGCTCAAGCAGCATCTGACGCGCGCCGGCTTCGACCTCGGCGACAGCGAGAGTGCCGTGATCCCGATCGTGATCGGCGACGACGCCGTGGCGCTGCGGGTCGGTCGTGCCGTCCGCGACCGCGGCATGTTCTGCCAGACCGTCGTCTATCCCGGCGTCGCGGTCGGTGATGCCCGCCTGCGGGTGAGTGTCCTGTCCGAGCACACCGACGAGGATCTCGATCTGGCCGCACAGATCATCGTCGATGCCGCGCGCGAGGTCGGATTCGATCCCGCGCGACCACGGAACGCCTGACATGCAACCTCTGACGCCCGTCCACGCACTCCTCGGTGACACGGCCCGCCGCCTGCCGGACAAGACCGCGCTCGTGGGGACCGACATCACCTATCGAGCGCTTGATTCGCGGGCGCGCGGGCTGGCGAGCAGCTTCGTCGCGCACGGCGTCTCGCCTGGCGACCGCGTGCTCGTGTGGCTGCCGAAGTCCGCCGACTACGTGATCTCGATCTTCGCCGCGCTGAATGCCGGAGCGGCCTACGTGCCGCTCGACGCGACCCAGCCCGCCGCTCGCGTTCGCGCGATCTTGGAGGACTCCGAGCCGAAGGCTCTCGTCACCACGGCGGCGCTGCTCCGCGGTGTCGATCAGCTGCCCGCGTCGCTCGCTGGCGTGTGGCTGGTCGGGGAGGCCGCGGAGCCACGCGACGCCACTCCGCCGCTCGTCGCGTTCGAGGAGGCGGTCCAGACGCGCGCCGACGATCTTCGCTCGCACGTCGATCCGTCGCAGCTCGCCGCGATCCTCTACACGTCCGGCTCGACGGGAACGCCCAAGGGCGTGATGATCAGCCACGAGAACCTCGCGAACTTCATCGCGTGGGCGCGCTCCGAGATGGAGCTGCGCGAGAGCGACGTGTTCTCGAATCACGCGTCGTTCAACTTCGATCTCAGTACGTTCGATCTGTTCGGGGCAGTCGCCGTCGGTGCCTCGCTGTGGATCGTGCCCGATACCAGCACGCGCAACGCCGCAGCGCTGGCGCATGGCATCGCGAGTCATGCGGTGACCGTCTGGTACTCCGTGCCGAGTGTGCTCGCGCTCCTCCTCGAATCGGGCCTGCTGACGCGCGAGCTGCTCGCGCCGATGCGCTACGCGCTGTTCGCCGGCGAGGTGTTCCCGATCAAGCAACTCCGGCGCTTCAAGGAGCTGCTGCCTCCGACCGCCTCTCTCTACAACCTCTACGGGCCGACCGAGACGAACGTCTGCACGTTCTATCGAGTCGACCACGTCGATCCCGCGCGGCAGGTCCCCGTCCCGATCGGACGCCCGATCACGGGGGCCCGCGTCCAGGTGGTAGACGACCGCGGACAGGCCGTCCCCGAAGGCGAGCTCGGTGAGCTGGTCGTCGAGGGTCCCTGTGTCACGCCCGGCTACTTCCGGCGACCCAGCGATCCGAACGCGGACAACCATCGTCGCGGCCGACACGCCACCGGAGACATCGTTCGCTACGAGGGCCAAGAGCTCGTCTACCACGGCCGCAAGGATCGAATGATCAAGGTCGGCGGCTTCCGGGTCGAGCTCGGCGAGATCGAGGCGGCGCTGCTACGCCACGAGGCGATCGACGAAGCGGCCGTCGTCGCGCTCGACGGTGACTCCGGGGCGCGGCTGATCGCCTTCTGCAGTTCCGGCACCCCCGATGGCAGCCCCAACCTGATCGAGATCAAGACTCACTGCGGCGGCCTGCTTCCGCGTTACATGATCCCGCACTCGCTCGTGCGGATGCCGTCGCTGCCCAAGAGTGCCAACGGCAAGATCGACTACGTGCAGCTACAGGCAAAGGCCCGTGGGCTTGCTTCGGCTTGATCCAGAGGCCCGTTCGGTCGCTCGGCGAGCGCCCGGCAGCTATTCGCCGCGACCGAGCTCCTGGGTCAGCGCTTCGAGCATCATCGTGACGACGTCGATCGTCGTGTCGTTGGCGCGACCGAGCGCACGCCGCACCGCTGCCTCGACGGTGCCCTTGCGATCGCGATCGATCTGCGCGCCACGTGCGGTCAGCCGCAACCGCACGCGCCGGCGATCGAGGGCGTCGATCTTTCGCTCGATGGCACCCTTGCGCTTCAGCCGGGCCAGAATCCCGGTCAGCGTGCTCGGGTGCATGCCGAGCGTCCGCGAAATCTCACTCGCCGTCATGCCCGGCCGCTGCCCGAGCACGCGAATCACGAGGCGCTGCGGACCGGTCACTCCGGAATGCTTCGCCATCCGCTTCGAGCGCACATCCAGGGCATGTGCAAGATCCCAAAGCCTCTGCATAAACTGCAGCGTCTCACCGGACAGTTGCGAGCGCTCTGCACGAACCAGTGCAGTGGGCATGATGCCCCAATATACCAACCATACGAGGCATGGGGCGCATCTTCCTCGTGAGATACGCAACACTGTTTTTCATGAGTGACAGTCGGGGAGGCGCTGTCGGTTCACTGCTCACCCATGCCGACATCACTTGCACGACATGCGCATCACCAGACACTGATCGCGCAACCAAGAGCCAGCCGATCAGTTGCTCGTGCCGGGCACCTCGTGGCATTCCACTTCGCGGAAGCGCGTGCCGGACTGGTGCCGGCCTCGGTCTTCAAAACCGATGATGCTCTGCGCGAGCAGCGGCATGGTGGGTTCGATTCCCATGCGCTTCCGCCAATTTCGTTGGTTTCAGACGCGGCGCTGGCCCTTCCGCAATCACGCCAGGACCCAAGCGAGGCGGGCTGGATTGTGGGCCCATGCGTCTACCGATCTCGACCGACAGCTCCGCGGTGACCGCGATGTCCGGCCCCGCGTTCGTGCGGTTCTTGTTCCCCGCGATGCCGTTCAAATCGGACGGCTTCACCGCCGCGGTCTGGCGGTGGGGCGTGCCGCGCACCGCTCCGGCGGGCGTCGTGCTCGAGATCTACGGCGAGGGTGTTCGGCCCGAGCCGGGGTCCAAGACCGATCTCAGCGACGTCACGGTGAGCAACCTGGTGAAATCGACCTACCTCGCGACCCTGGGCGACTGCTTCGCCGAGCCGGCTCGCGTGACGAATTCGGCGTCGTTTACAGGTCGAGGAGGCTGGCCGTGTGGCGCCAGAACTCGCGCAAGTAGATTTATCGAACGATCGGCGTTTGCGCCTGATGGTAAATACGAAGTACCCAGAACGCGTCCGATCGCCGTTGGTAGTAGATGCGCACTGGAGGTACCGGCCAACTTCGGACGACCTGACCCGAAGCGAGTGTTTGCTCAGGCCCATCGAACTGTTGCTCGGCGAGCCTGTCGACGACGGCGAAGATGCGGTCCGCGAACTCTGACGCTGCGACCGGGTTTCGTTCGACCAGGTAGCCCACGGCAGCAGCGAAGTCAGCCTCCGCCTCTAGGGAGAATGAGACCGTCACTTGCGCAGAAGAGAATCGATCCGCTGACGAATCTGCTCGGTCGTGCGTCCCTGTCCTGCGCGCAAGCATGCGAGTGCCTGAGCGATGCCCTGTTCCTCGTCGGTCGTGAGCGCCGGCGCCTCGTCGACCGCTTCAACGACATACGTACCTGCGGGGAGCTCGCGCAGCTCCTCTGGGATGTCTTTCCCGTTCCAATGCAGTACGCGTGCGCCGGCCATGTTCCAAGCCTATCACGCTGCAACAAGGTTGCCTCCTAGCGAGTCTCGCGCCGTGGGAACCTGACCGGCGTGGGAACCTGACCGGAGTTGATAGGCAGTTGGCAATTTGCCGTCGGCCCGGGGGACCACGATTGGTCATGCGATGCCGCTTCCCGGTATCGCATCGGCGGCAGCTGCC
>DAIRFU010000468.1:0-5813 GCA_036794935.1 Kofleriaceae bacterium
ATATTCGATCACGAACGGGCCTATACCCCAAGCCCCGTGCAGGCTCGAGATCTCGATATCGGTCGCGTTGGCTCCGATGAAGCGGTTGTGCTTGCCGTCGGACGCTCCCGCCAGCAAGAACCGAGCCTCGCCCGCGGGGATCGTGTAGCCGCCGGCATCGGTCGGCTTGACCATGCCCGCATCCGACAGGTGATCGTACTGCTGGACCAGGTCCGCGCTCGTCCGCTTGTACTGCGCGAACAGCGCGTCGGCGCGCTGCTTCATCTGATCGCGGCAGTCGATGTCGAACGTCCAGTACTCGAGCGCGGTCGCCATCACGACCTCGTAGTTGCACGGCTGTGGCACGCCCTTGGGCACCGACATCGCGTTGTCGAGCTTGTTCGCCTTGACGCCGCCGACGAGCTGCGCGACCTGCTCGGGCTTGACGACGGTCTCGCACTGAAAGCGATCCGGGAACACACCGGCGAGCTTGCGCTCGGGCTCGGTGGATTTGTCCGTCTGCTTGGACGCGCTCCCCTCGCTCGAACAAGCAGCGGCCAGGGTCACGAGCAACAGATGGCGACGCACGGGCCAGACGGTATCCCGAACGTGGGCGTGCGCGCCAGTCGCGAACCGATCAGTCCGAAACGGCGACGCGCGTGGTCGCGTCGTACACGAGGCGCAGTTCGGCGACATCGGCGATCGCCTCCGCCAGCGCGAGCAGTGGGGCAGGACGCCTCGCCTCGTCGAGATGGATCGTGCCGCCGATCCTGCGCTCGACGTAGGCCACGTAGATGCCGCGCCGGCGCGCCGAGACCACGACCGCGCGCAGATGAAACAATGGTATGGCAGCCCGCCGTCGTATCCCCAGGATCCGCTGCTCGATCCTGAGCAGGCCGTCGTCGCGATCGAAGATCAGCGTTCGCCTGAGCGTGCCGAGCAGGCCGCCGACCGCGAGCACGACGATCCCGCCGAGCGTCGCCCACAGCGCGTTCAACGTGAAGAGCCACACGGCCCCCGCCGACAGGCCCCAGCCGGTCCAGGCGGTCGCACGGGTCAAGTCCAGCTCGACGCGACTCTGCGTGCGCCGTCTGATCTGAACCGAACCGAGCCAGTCGAGCACACTGGAAGCGTACGGCCTTCGGCGTGAATCGGCTAGCCCGCGCCGCCCTCGGTGAGCGCGCCACCCCCGCCTTCACTCGGAGGAGCACCACCACCGCCGCCGCCCTCGCCACCGCCGTTCTGTGCGCGCCACTCGCGATTGCGACCGCCGCGACCGCGCCGCCGCCGCCGCCGCCGCTTGCGGATCGGCTGACCGTCGGGGCCGAGCATCACGGGCTGCGCCGCTCCGGTGGGCTGGAAGAAGCTCACCGGCTCGCCGTTGTCGGAACCATTGACGGGCGACGCGCCGTTCTGCGGGGCGCCGTTCTGCATCGGCTGGCCGTTCGGGCCGCTCCGCTTGCGCCGCCGCCGGCGCCGTTTCCGACGCTCGCCGCCCGGACCCACCTCGCCCCCTTCGCCCTGAGCCTGCCACGGCTGGCCGCCGGCGCCGGGCCCCGCACCCGCGGGGCGATTCGCATCGAAGCGGCGCCCCTCGGCGCGATAACCACCCCCATTGCCGCCGCCCGGGCCGCGCTCCCAGCGACGCTTCTTGCCGCGCCGGCGCGTGACGCCCGCATCGTTCGGGTTCGCCGACGCGACCGGCGCCGCCGCGATCCGCATCGGACCGCGCACGTACTCGATGACCGGTCCGCCGCCGCCACCACCGCCGTTCCTGCGCGGCTGTCCCTCGACGATCGGCGACGCGGTCGACAGCACGGGCGTGACGAATGCGCTCTTTGGCGGCAGCATCGCGCGCCGCTTGCGCCGCCGCCTGCGCCGCCTGCGCCGCGCCTCGGCCGCGCTCGCCGACGTCGACGTGTCGTCCGCGCGCTGCGGGCGCTGCTTGGGCTGCTTGGGCTGGCGCTTGCGCGCGAGCACCGTGATCTCGCCCGGGCCCTCGATGCCCTCCTCGGCGAGCTCGGCCGCCGTCTTGTCGATCACCTCGTAGTCGTCGTCGTCCTCGTCGTCGTCGAGATCATCATCATCGTCGTCGAGGTCATCATCATCGAGGTCGTCGTCGTCCTCGTCGTCGAGGTCGTCCTCATCGAGGTCGTCGATGGGATTGCCGTGCTCGTCGAGCTCCTCCTCGTCGTCCTCGAGCTCGTCATCCTCGTCCTCGTCGTCGAGCTCCTCGGGCGGTGGCGCGGGGACGGGCTTCTTGCGGACGACCGCGGCGGGCGCGGCGGCGGCTGCAGGCGCGGGTGCCGCAGCGGCCGGTCGACCGTTCGTCGCGGTGGCGGTCGCCGCCGCATGGGGCCGCGACCCTGCTGCACTTCGCCGCAGGACCGTCGACGGCGCGCCGGCTTGTGGCTTCGCCGCCGCTTGCTTCGCGGCCTCGCCGTCCGCGGCCTCGCCGCTGCCCGCGGCGACCACCGGTTGCGGCTGATCGATGCGCACGAGGCGCGCCTTGATCTCGCGGCGGGCCGGGGTTCGCGACGTCGGCAGCTCGAGGCCGTCGTCGTCGAGCTGACGCGTGACGCTCGCGCCGAGCCGGGTCGCCTCGGTCGACGCGGCGAGCGCCGCCTCGCGCGAGCGCAGGCAGTTGTCGCAGCGACCGCAGCGCGGTGGCTCCGGCTCGCCGAGATACTCGAGGATGACCTGGTTCCGGCAGCCCGGCGCCTTGACGTACGTGAGCAGCGCGTCGAGGCGCTGGCGATCGGCGATGCGGCGCGCCTCGTACTGCTTGGCGCGCTCCATCAATTCTTCGCGCTCGCGCGGCGGCTCGACGGGCCGGTACAGCCCGCCTTCCTCTTCGGTGATGAAGCCCTCGTCCTTGAGCAGCGACAGCACGGTGCGCGTGCGTTGCTGGCCGACGCTCGAGCCGAGCGCGATGTTCGCGACCGTCGGCGGCGACTCCTCCGCGAGCTTCCCGTTCGCTGCGCTGAAGTGCTCGATCGTCTCGTAGACCTGGCGGACCTGGCGCTTGGTCGGGTACGTGCCCGACAGGAAGTACTCCTGGATCGCGACGTCGTCCGGCGAGAAGAGCAGCACGCAGCGCGCGGGCTTGCCGTCGCGGCCGCCGCGTCCTGCCTCCTGCGCGTACGCCTCGAGCGAGCCCGGCACGTGGTAGTGGAGGACGTTGCGGACGTTCGCCTTGTCGACGCCGAGGCCAAACGCGTTGGTCGCGACCATGATGAGGTCGCTCGACTCCATGAACTTCTGCTGCGACTCGTCGCGCTCGCCCTTGTTCATGCGGCCGTGGTACTTGCCCGTCGGCACGCCCCAGCGGGTCAGCGCCTCGTAGAGCTCCTCGACCTTCTTGACGGTCGCGCAGTAGACGATGCCCGGTCGCGGCAGCTTCTTGAGCAGCGTGACCAGCGTCTTCATCTTCTCGTCTTCGTCGTGGAAGATGATGACCTCGTAATGGAGGTTCGGACGATCGAACGTCGTCGTGACGATCGTCGCCTTCTCCATGCCGAGCTGGAACAGGATGTCCTCGCGCACGTGCGGCGGCGCGGTGGCGGTCGTCGCGAGCACGGGCGGGCGGCCGACATCCTCGAGCGCCTTGCGCAGCGACAGGTACGCGGGCCGGAAGTCGTGACCCCACTGCGATACGCAGTGCGCCTCGTCGACGACGAATCGCGACACGCCGACGCCCTCCGACGCCTCGCGCAAGAACACGCGGAACTCGGGATCCGCCATTCGCTCGGGCGTGGTGAGGAGTAGCTTGCCGCCCGGCGAGCGCACGAGCGCATCGACCTCGCGGCGTTGCTTCACGGTCAGCGTCGAGTCGATCTTCGCCGCGGTGACGCCCTTGGCGACCATCTTGTCGAGCTGATCCTTGATCAGCGCGATCAGGGGGCTGACCACGACCGTCACGCCGGGCACGACGAGCGACGTCAGCTGATAGAGCAGCGACTTGCCGCTGCCGGTCGGCATGACCGCGAGCAGATCTTCACCTGCGAGCAGGTGGTCGAATGCCTCGGCCTGGCCGGGCCGGAACGTCTTGATGCCGAGCGCTTGCTGGCCGATCCCGAGCAGCGCGCCCACCTTGGGAGGCAGACCTGACCCTTCGGGTGGTACCGGACCGCCCAGGTCGTAGACCTGGCGGGGTGGGGCAGGAGGTGGCGCGACGGCCGCCTTCTTGGCGCGAGCGCGCGTCACCTTCTTGGGCGCCGAGTCGGCTTCGCTCGCCTGCACGGCAGCTTTCGCCGCCGGCGCACGACGCGCCGTCTTCGCCTTGGACGCCTTCGGCGCAGGCACTGCCGTCTTCTTTTTAGGGCTACTTCGTGTAGCCGACCGTTTGGCCAAGGACCACGACTCCTATCCGGCTCCGCCGGCTGAGCAGCAGGCTCACTGGTAGAGCCCGCCGCGTTACTTAATGAAGAACATACCATACCGGTGCTGGCAAGGGGCTAGAGGCGATCTTCGGCATTTCCCGGTGTGTTACAGGATCGACATGCCCACCGATCGGCCGGTGCGAGAAGCCGAAAATCGTCTCGAGAGGTTCAACGCCGACCGCGAGAAGCTGCTCTCGGAGGTCGAGCGTCGCGTCGTCGCGCGCAGGATCGCCGAGGCCCGAGTGGGCGGTGACGCCTCGCTCGAGTACGTGCTCAACGACGTCGCGTACTCCGAGATCAAGCGGCTCGACAAGAGCAAGAACGGTGCGGCAGAGCGGTGGCGCGATCTGTCTCGCCGGCTGTTGACCATGTCCGAGGACGACAAGCAAGCCGAGCTGCGCGGCCTCGTGCGCCACTACGGCCGTGACGTCGTCGGCAACTTCGATCCGCGCGTCTACAAGTTCGCGACCGGGATCGGTCCTTCGATCCTCGGCGTGCTGTTCAACCCGCTCGGCAGCCTCCGGGAGGGCATGGCCGCGCTGCGCCACCTCGATAACCGGATCTACTCCGATGGCGCGCTCGAGGTCGCGCGCGCGTGCGCCGAGCGCGGCACCATCGTCGTCACGCCGACGCACTCGTCCAACATGGACTCGCCGGCGATCGGGTTTGGTCTCATGCAGGCGGGGCTGCCGCCGGCGACGTACGGCGCGGGTAAGAATCTCTTCTCCAACCCGTTCATCTCGTTCTTCATGCGCAACCTCGGCGCCTACCGCGTCGATCGCCGGCTGCGCTTCGAGCTCTACAAGGACGTGCTCAAGGAGTACTCGACGGTCCTGCTCGAGCATGGCTACCACTCGCTGTTCTTCCCGGGCGGCACCCGGTCGCGCTCGAACCTCGTCGAGAAGCACCTCAAGCTCGGCCTGCTCGGCACGACCGTGACCGCGTACAAGAACCTCGTCCGCGAGGGCCGCGCGAACCGGCGTCTCTACATCGTGCCTGCGACGATCAACTATCGGCTCGTGCTCGAGGCCGAGACGCTGATCGATGACTACCTCGCCGAGACCGGCAAGAACCGCTACATCATCACCGACGACGAGTTCTCGCGGCTCGGCCGCCTGCTCGAGTTCTTCCGCAAGATCGTCGCGCACGAGGGCTCGGTGGTGGTGCGGTTCGGCCGGCCGCTCGATCCGTTCGGCAACGACATCACCGATGACGGCGAGTCGATCGACCGGGCCGGCCGCGTCGTCGATCCGGCGAGCTACGTGCGCGGCGCCGACGGCGAGGTCACCGACGACGATCAGCGCGACGCCGAGTACACGCGTGCGCTCGGCCGCCGGCTCGTCGGGGTCTACCCGAAGCTCACGGTGTTCCACTCGACGCAGCTGCTCGCGCGCGTGCTCTACGACGAGCTGGCCCGGCGCGCCGGCACGCGCGACATCTATCGCCTGCTCC
>DAIRFU010000469.1:0-5802 GCA_036794935.1 Kofleriaceae bacterium
CGTCGGGCAGGAACACGACGGCGCCGTCGCGATCCGCGAGCTGGAGGCGGCCGCGATCGGCCACGACCATGTCGCACGCGATCGCGACCGGCAGGGTGTCGGGCGCGAACACGTCGCGCTTGTGCTCGGCGAGCGCGGCGATGGCGGCCTTGACGCTCGGGACCGCGTGCGCGACCACGCCGTCGAGTAGCGCCGACGTCAGCGGCTCGACGCTGCCGGGCGATTCGAGATCGGTGCGGCGCGGTGGGTAGCCCGGATACAGGCCGCCGCCGGCGCCGCGCAGCAGCTTGCCCGCGTAGCTCTGCTTCGGTGGCGTGCGCTTGACCAGGAATGCCGGCAGGATCTGCTTCTCGCTGTAGTGCGCGCCGCTCGCCGCATCGATGAAGCGGCTCTCGCGGATCGTGTAGCCGTCCGGCGTCTCGCGCTGGAGGAACGCGACCTCGACCAGATCGAGGCCGGTGATGGCGGCGCGGTCCTTCTTCGTCCACGTCTTGCCGATCAGCTCCTCGACATGGCGCTCCTCGAGCGCCTCGCCGCCGAGGTGCCGCTCGAGCTTGCGCGCGGTGAGCAGGAGCTCGCCGAGCAGCTCGGCGTACGCGAGCTGATCGAAGTCGTCGCCGTGGCTACGCGCCAGCTCGAGCAGATCGGCGAGCGCGATCGCCTTCGCGGACAGCCGGCGCAGCTTGTGCTCCCGCAGGTTCTCGCCGAGCGCACGCACCTGGGCCGCGCGATCGTCGGCGAGCGACGCCGCACCCGCGACCGCGAGCTCGCGGACGAGGATCGTCACCTGCTCGACGCCCTTCCCCATCAGCTGCTTCGCGGCGACCTTGCCGGTCTTGACCTGCTTCTTCTTCGCGTCGCCGGTACCGGGCGGCGGCGCATCGGCCACTGCGAACCCGTCCGGGTTGCGCTGCCACGCGACGAGCAGCGCCGCCGCGTGCTTGCAGAACGGCCGGCTGCGGGCGGCCATGCACGAGCAGCGGCCACGCCAGCCCTTGTCGTCCCGGATCGCCTGCACCTTGTACACCGTGCTGCCCTGCGCATCCGCGAACAGCTTGTGCTCGTGGCGCGCGAGATGAAACAGCCCACCCTCGTCGACGACCCGCGCGCCCTTCGCGAGCTCGCCCTCGTCGGTCACGATCTGACGCAGCTCGGCCACGGTGATCTTCGGTGCGTCAGCCATGGCTCCTCTTCCCATCGCGCTCGGCGAGCACGCTCGCCGGATCCTGGTTCTTCATGATCCGCTCGACCACGCGCACGAGCAGCTTGGGCGTGCAGCCAAAGCAGTGCGCGCCGAGCGCGGCGAGCTGCGCCGCGAGCTCGTGGTCGTAACTCGGCGTCCCGCCGTCACCGAGCGCGAGCAGCACGAGCACCTTGACCTTGGACTCGCAGAGCGTGCGCACGCGCGCCACCAGCGCGGCCGCGTCGCCGCCCTCGAACAGATCCGTGATGAGCAGGAAGATCGTCTTCTCCGGGTTCTCGATGAAGTTCGCCTGCGCGTACGCGACGGCGCGGTTGATGTCCGTGCCGCCGCCGAGCTGCGAGGCGAACAGCACCTCGACCGGATCGACGAGCAGCGGCGTGACATCGACGATCTCGGTATCGAAGAACAGCAGGCGCGTGCGCATGATGTCGAGGGACGCGAAGATCGCGGCCATCACCGAGCTGTAGACCACGCTCTGCGCCATCGAGCCCGACTGGTCGACCGCGATCACGACGTCCCACTCGTGGCGGCGCCGCTGGTTCGACCAGAAGTAGATCCGATCCGGCACGAGCCGCCGCCGCTCGGTATCCCAGCCGCGCAGGTTCTTGTGGATCGTCCGCTTCCAGTCGATGTTGCGCGCGAGCTTGAGCGGGCTCTCGGTGTTGCGGCGCACTGCCCCGAGCAGCGCGGTGCGGACCTCGCTCTCCAGCTGCTTGCGCAGCTCGTCGACGACCTCGCGGACGATCTGGCGCGCGACCTCCTTGGCCTTGTCGGGGACGAGCCCGCGCGCGGCCATGAGCGTGGCGACGAGGTCGACGTTCTTGTCGAGCAGCGGCAGCGTCTCCGGCTCGAACAGCAGCTCGGTGAGGTTCTTGCGCTCGATCGCGTCCTTCTGGACGAGCGCGATCACGTCCTTGGTGAAGAACTCGCGCAAGAGGCCGAGCCACTTCGGCAGGTACGGCCGCGAGCCCGCGGTGCCGCCGCGGCGGCTGCCCTCGTCGTATGCGAAGCCGAGCGCGTCGTCGAAGTCCGCGAGCCGCTCGCCGGGTACCCCCGCGAGCTCCGCGCCGCACTCGCCGAGTCCGCGCAACCCGAGCTCGGGTGCCGACTTCTCCGCCTCCGGGCCGAGCGCGAGCCGCCAGCGCAACAGCGCGAGTGCCTGCTCGGTCGCAATGGGTGGAGGCTTCGCGCTCATAGCAGATCGTCCAGGTCGTCCATCGCCTTCGCGATGTCGTCACTCATCTCCTTGAGCTTCTCGACGTCCTTGCTCGCGAGTACCTGGCTCGCCTCGCGCGCGTGCTCGCCGATCGCGCGCAGCGAGAGCAGGTTCTCGAGCAGGTAGCGGCGCTCGGTCGCGCCGAGCCCGGAGAACGCGCGGCGCAGGATCGGCAGCACGTCGCGGAAGCGATCCGCGGGCACGCCCTGCAAGAAGCTGTCGAGCGCGCCGACGACGGCGCGGTTCTTGACCAGCACGAGCGCGTTGACCGACAGGAAGCCCTCGAGGAACGCGGCCGCGGCACGCGGATCGATCGTGCTCGACATCCGCAGCCCGATGATCTGGACGATCGCTGCCTCGTCGAGTCGCTCGGCCAGGTAGAGCAGCCCCGCGAGCATGCCCGCGCAGGCGCCGTGGATCCGCTCGCTGTGCACCAGCTCGCCCGCGGTCTGGAACCACAGGCTGGTATCGAACCGGCTCTGGCTGACCGCGATCTCGTGCAGGATGCGAATCGCCTCGCGCGCCGGCAGCACCGCCTCGTCGTCGCCGACCGATGCGGCCTCGACGCGCAGCACGGCGCGCGCGAACGTCTTGTCGGCGAGCGTCGCGATCACCTGCTCGGCGCCGGCGACCATCGCACGTGACGTCCCGTAGCTGACCAGTCCCGACAGCGACCGGGTCGCCCGCGCGAGCGAGCGGACGTCGTCGTCGACCGCGGCCAGCCGCTCGGTCGCGGCGAGCGCCTCCGGGACCACCTGCGGCGCCGCGGTGACGACCGCCTCCATCAGCACGTGCGCGGCATCCGCGGCCCGCGGCGCGCCTGCCAGCGCCTCGGCGAGCCGCCGCTCGGTGACCTGGACGAGCGTGTCGCCGTAGATGATCCGCTCGACGAGCGCGACGTCCGTCGACGGCGTCCACTGCGCGGTCCAGTGCTCGCGCACCCGCGAGAGCGCGTCGACGCCGCCGACCTCGTCATCGGCGGCACCGCCGAGCCGCGCCACCGCATGCGAGCCGCGGTAGCTCGCGTACGGCACGTCGGCGACGCGCAAGCGATGCAGGAACACGCTCGCCTGCGCCTGCACCGGATCGGCGAGCTTGAGCGTGAAGTCCTCCGCCTCGTCCGAGCGCGGCAGGCCGCGCGCGTCGACCTCGCGCCAGAACTCGGTCTGCAGCGAGTTCTTGCCGATCCGCGCGCCGACCTTGCCGATCGTCTTGCCGATCACGGTCGGCCACAAGAACCGATCGACGTGCGCGGCCTCGCCCCGGCACAAGGTCGCGATCGTCGCCTCGCGGACCTCGTCGAGCCCCGGCGCGTGCTTGTCGCGGATCTTCGCGAGCGTGACGGCGAGCCGGTACGCCTCGATCGTATCGGCGAGCGATGCCGCGAAGCCCCGCGCGCGCAGGTGCTCGGTGAACTCGACGAGCACCTCGAGCGTCGCCCGCGTGTAGTCGCAGCCGGCGTCGTGCGCCTTCTGGTAGTACCGCGGCGCCCGGTTGCCCGCGCCGTAGCCGACCTGCCCGGCGAGGCGGGTGAAGCTGTACGGGATCAGCGTGAGCTCGGTCGGCACGGTGGCCGTGAAGCGCGCCTCGAGCGCGGGATCGACGTCGTCCTGGACGAGCGCGGCCGCGTGCGCGGCGCCGACGACGACGACGATCTTCGCGGGGTCCACGCCCGTGGCGACCGCCTCGCGGATGTGGCGCGCCATCCGGGCGTCGCGGCCGCGGTGGTAATCGCTCGGGTCGCGCGCGCGCACGAGATCGGCCCACGCGATCAGCGCCGCGGCGAGCTCGTCGGGGCCATGGTCGGGTGCCTCGAACCACGCCTCCCACAGCTCCTCGAACGAGCGAAAGCCGTGCGCGGCGGCGATCGCCTGCTCGCCGAGCTGTGGCGCGTCCTCGGACGGCGGCAGGTCGCGCTCGGCGGCAGCATCCTCCTCCTCGGCGTCGGCGTCGGGCTCGGCGTCTCGCTCGGCCGCGAGCGACTCTCCCGTCGTGATGTCGATCAGCTCGGCGGGGACACCGTGGCGATGCGCCCACGCGAGCGCGACGTACTCGGGCGAGTACGACGCCAGCGGATACAGCACGCTGTGCGCGGGCCCATCGGTGCGGTAGCCGAGGATCGCGACCGGCGGCACGGTGTCGGCGTCGAACAGATACGGCACGAGCCGCGTCGCGTCGCGCGGCCCCTCGACGAGCACGAGCTGCGGCTGCACCCGATCGAGGAAGCGCGTCAGCGCGGCGCTCACGCGTGGCGAGTGGTGCCGGACCGGAAAGAACGCGGCGTCCATGGCTCACGAGCCGCGGACGTGCTGCTTCGCGGAGCTGTACAGCTCCTTCCACGAGCCGCTGCGCGTCTTCGCGACGGTCTCCAGGTACTCGCGCAGGATCTTGACGTCGTCGGGGTTCTCCTTCGCGATCGCGCCGACCAGCGAGCGCGTGATGTCGCCGGCGGTGACGCTGCCGCCGCCGAAGCTCTGCGCGAGGATGCCGCTGTTGAACAGGACCGAGATCGCCTCCGCGGTCGACAGCACCGAATTCGGCACCCGCACCTTCGTCTTGCCGTCCTTGGTGACGCCGGCGCGCATCTCCTGGAACAGCGTGACCAGCATCTTCGCGATCTCCGCTGGCGGCTCGACACCAACCTGATAGTCGCCGCGCAGCTCCGCCTCGCGCCTGGTCACGATGCGGATCTCCTGCTCGAGATCCTCGACGACCGGCACGGTGACGAAGTTGAAGCGCCGCTTGAGCGCCGCGCTCATCTCGTTGACGCCGCGGTCGCGCGTGTTCGCGGTCGCGATGATGTTGAAGCCGCGCTGCGCGGTGACGACCTCGTTCAGCTCCGGGATGCTCGTCTGCTTCTCGGACAGGATCGAGATCAGCGAGTCCTGGATCTCCGAGCTGGTGCGCGTGATCTCCTCGAGCCGCGCGAGCTTGCCCTCGCGCATCGCGCGCAGCACGGGGGACGCGACGAGCGCCTTGGCGCTCGGCCCCTCGGCGAGCAGCAGCGCGTAGTTCCAGCCGTACTTGATGTGCTCCTCGCTCGTGCCCGCGGTGCCCTGGACGACGAGCGCGCTCGTCCCGCTGATCGCCGCGGACAGGTGCTCGGAGAGCCAGCTCTTCGCGGTACCCGGCTCGCCGGCGAGCATGAGTGCGCGGTCGGAGGCGAGCGTCGCGATCGCGACCTGGACGATCGACCGATCGCCGACGTACTTGGCCGTGATCGGCACGCCGCCGACCGGCTTGTCACTGCCGAGCACGTACGTCTCGACCGCGCGCGGCGACAGCGCCCAGCCCGGCGGCTTCGCGGCCTTGTCGGCCGCAGCGAGCGCCTTCAGCTCTGCCTCGTACTTCCGCTCCGCCGGCAATCGAATCTCGGCCATGG
>DAIRFU010000470.1:0-952 GCA_036794935.1 Kofleriaceae bacterium
CGAGCGGCGTCGTGTCGTCGGCATCGAGCACGACGATCCCGGCGTGATCCTCGGACAGCCCGAGCTCGTCCTCGGCGCACAGCATGCCGGGTGACTCGATGCCCTTGACGGCCTTCGCCGCGAGCGTGAGCCCGCCGGGCAGCTCGGCGCCGATCTGCGCCCACAGCACCTTGCGGCCGGGCGCCGGCACGTTCGGCGCGCCGCACACGACCTGCGTGGCCGTGCCGCCGCGCTCGGTGATGACGTCGACGAGCGTCAGCTTGTCGGCCTGGGGGTGCGGCCGCTTGCCGACCACCTCCGCGACGACGACGCCGCGAAACCCGGCGCCCAGGTTCGTCAGCCCCTCGATCTCGACGCCGGCGCGGGTGAGCGCACGGGCGCCCTCCTCCACCGTCGGCACCTGGTCGAGGTCGCACAGCTCGAGCAGCCAGCTCCACAGGACCTGCACTAGAATTGCTCCAGGAAGCGAATGTCGCCCTCGTAGTAGTACTTGATGTCGCTCACGCCATGGCGAAGCATCGCCATGCGCTCGAGGCCCATGCCGAACGCGAAGCCGGTGTAGCGCTCGGCGTCGATGCCGCAGTTCTTGAACACGTCGGGATCGACCACGCCCGCGCCACCGATCTCGACCCAGCCGGTGCCCTTGCACAGCCGGCAGCCGCTGCCGCCACAGAAGCTGCACTGCATGTCGACCTCGGCACCGGGCTCGACGAACGGGAAGTACGACGGGCGCAGGCGGATGCCGAGCTCCTTCATGAAGAAGCGCTTCACGAAGTGGAGCAGCGTGCCCTTGAGGTCGGCGAACGAGATGTTCTCGTCGACGGCGAGCCCCTCGATCTGGGTGAACATCGGGCTGTGCGTCGGGTCGTCGTCGCGGCGGTAGACCTGGCCGGGCGCGACGATCCGGATCGGCGGCGGCTGGGTCAGCATCGTGCGGACCTGCACCTGGCTC
>DAIRFU010000470.1:962-5791 GCA_036794935.1 Kofleriaceae bacterium
CGGGCTCGTGTGCGTGCGCAGCACGATGTCGTCGGACACGTAGAACGTGTCCTGCATGTCACGCGCGGGGTGATCCTTGGGGATCGCGAGCGCCTCGAACGTGTGCCAGTCGGTCTCGATCTGCGGGCCCTCGGCGACGACGAACCCGAGCTCCGCGAACACCGCGATCGCCTCGAGCCGGACCTGCGTGAGCAGGTGGAGGTGGCCGCCGCCGATCGGCCGCGCCGGCAGCGTGACGTCGACGCGCCGGGCGAGATCGGCCTGCTTCTTCGCGGTGGTGAGCCGGAGCAGGCAGGCCTCGACGACCTGCTCGATCTTCGCCTTGACCTGGTTCGCGGCGGCGCCGACCTGCGGGCGCTCACCGGGCGGCAGCTTGCCGAGCTCCTTCATGAGCTCGGAGACCTTGCCCTTCTTGCCCAGGAACTGCGCCTGCGCGGCGCGGATCGACTGCTCGTCGGCGAGCGCCTGCGCCTGGGCGAGGAACTCGTCGCCGAGCGACTCGAGCTTCGCGATCAA
Source organism: Kofleriaceae bacterium (assembly GCA_036794935.1). Classification (GTDB taxonomy): domain Bacteria; phylum Myxococcota_A; class Polyangia; order Haliangiales; family Haliangiaceae; genus JABFXX01. The sequence continues at coordinate 1,479 of DAIRFU010000470.1, forward strand.
TTCGGGTGTGGTGCTCATAAAACAAAACCGGCGACTCGTTGCGGAGCCGCCGGTAACGTAACTGAGAGAACGGGGTCCGCTAGGCGCTGACGATGCGCTCGAACGCGACGGGATCGCTGATCGCGATCTCGGCCAGCATCTTCCGGTTCAGCTGCACGTTGCCCGCGTTCAGCTTCCCGATCAGCTTGGAGTAGCTGATGCCGAGGTTGCGCGCGGCCGCGTTGATGCGCTGGATCCACAGCGCACGGAAGTCACGCTTGCGCACCTTGCGCGAGCGGTACATGTGCATCCACGCGTGCTGAACGCTCTCGTTCGCGACGGCGTGGCAGTTCTTCCGCTTGCCGCGGAAACCCTTGGCCCACTTGAGCACACGGTTACGACGGCGGCGGGCCTTGAATCCTCGTTTTGCGCGGGGCATGACGGTCCTCTACAACCTAGGCGTACGGCAGCAGTACGTCGATCTGATGATGGTGCGCGGCCGGAACGTAGGCCGCGTTGCGGAGCTGGCGCTTGCGCTTCTTGCTCCGATTCGTGAGCAGGTGGCGCTTGAAGACGCGAGCAAACTTGAACTTGCCCGACGCGGTCTTCTTGAACCGCTTCTTGGCGCCGGAATGGGTCTTGACCTTGGGCATGACGCGAGGAGCGGTTTTATGCCCCAGCGCGGTCCGCAAGACAAGGGATTTGTCCAGACAAGCGAGGGCAATCGACAGACGAGTGTCGCGAGCTTGCGAGCGACGCGAGCTCCTTGGCCCGAGCGGGTCCTGGGATGAGTTGAACCCCGGCAAATCCCCGTCCCCCAGCGCTTCCGCGGGCTTACTCCTCGTCGCTGTCGTCATCCTCGTCGATGTCGGCGTTGATCTCGTCCTCGTCGAGATCTTCATCCTCATCGGGAGGCGGCGGCGCGACCGTCGGCTTGCCCGGCTGCGCGTTGCGCTTGGCGGCGTCAGCGGCGGCCTGCGCGGCGATCTGGGCCTTCTTGGCCTCCTGCGCCTTACGCACCACGCCCGGCCTCGGCGCGATGACCATGATCATGCGGCGGCCTTCCATGTTCGGCGTGGCCTCGACGACCGCGATATCGTTGCAGAGCTCGACGATCTTGTTGAGCACCGCCATGCCGGTCTGCGGGTGCGTGATCTCGCGACCGCGGAACACGACGGCCAGGCGAACCTTGTTGCCGCCCTCGAGGAAGCGCCGGACATGCTTCACCTTGAAGGCCATGTCGTGCTCTTCCGTCTTGGGGCGGAACTTGATCTCCTTGGTCTCGACGGTCGACGCACGCTTGCGCGCCTGCTGTTTCTTCTTCGCCTCTTCGTACTTGTACTTGCCGTAATCCATGATCCGGCAGACAGGCGGGAACGCGCGCGGCGAGATCTCGACGAGATCGAGCCCACGCTCCTCGGCGAGGCGCAACGCTTCATGCGTAGGCATCACACCGAGCTGTTCCTCCTCCGCAATGACACGGACCTCGGGAACGCGAATCCGGTGGTTGATACGAAGGCCCTGCTCCGGGCGGCGGCGGTCGAAACGTCCTCCAGGTCGAACGTTCATTGGATCAAATCACTCTGCGTCATGTGTTCGGCAATTCTCCTGCAGTTGAGCAGGCCGTGTTTTTACCCCGGGTGCTCGGCCGCTGCGAGCCACTTTTCATGGCTTCTTTCAACCCTGCGTTACTGATGGTCCCGCGGGATCCGCCGGCGCGGCGACTCCGATGGTGTCGCGCGGCCTGATTCGTAGGCGTGTGCGGGATTGAACCGCAGACCCCCACCGTGTCAAGGTGGTGCTCTCCCACTGAGCTACACGCCTGGGAGGGGTTTCAATTAGGCGATCAGGTCGGTCAAGTCAAGCGGCCTGCGGCCGGGAGAAGCACCGGCCGGGATGGCCCCGGTTCAGTACGGGATCTCCGCCTCCGCGATCAGCCGGGCGAGGAACGCGTCGACCGCCATGAGGCCGAGATCCCCCTCCTTGCCGGCGCCGTGCTTGCGCGGCGAGACGCCCTGCGCCTCGACCTCCTTGTCACCGACGACGAGCGCGTACGGCACCTTCGCCAGCTCCGACTCGCGGATCATGCCGCCGATGCGGCCGTGCGAGCGATCGACGGTGACCCGCAGGCCGGCGGCGTTCATCCGCGCGGCGACCTGGTCGGCCCACGCGTGGTGGCGCTCGGCGACCGGCAGGATGCGCGCCTGCTCGGGGGCGAGCCAGAGCGGGAAGTTGCCGGCGTAGTGCTCGATCAGGATCCCGATGAAGCGCTCGAACGATCCATAGATCGCGCGATGGATCACGACGGGCCGGTGCTCGCCGTTGTCCGCGCCGATGTACGTGAGATCGAACCGCTCGGGCGCGTTGTAGTCGAGCTGGATCGTGCCGAGCTGCCACTTGCGGCCGATGCTGTCTGCGACGTCGAAGTCGATCTTCGGGCCGTAGAACGCGCCGTCGCCCGGCTTGAGCTCGTACGGCAGGCCGGTCTTGACGAGCGCCGCCTCGAGCGCCGCCTCGGCCTTGTCCCACAGCGCGTCGTCACCGATCTTCTTCTCGGGCCGGGTCGCGAACTTGGCGGTGAACGACAGGCCGAACGCGTCGTAGACGCGCGAGATGAGCTGCGAGAGCCGCGCGACCTCGTCGGCGATCTGGTCCTCGGTCAGGTAGATGTGCGCGTCGTCCTGCTGGAACTGGCGCACGCGGGTCAGACCCGACAGCACGCCGGTCGCCTCGTTGCGGTGGAGGACGTCCTGCGTGTGCAGGCGCAGCGGCAGCTCGCGGTAGCTGCGGCGCTTGAGGCCGTAGAACAGGTGGTGCGACGGGCAGTTCATCGGCTTGAGCGAGAACGACGCGCGCTCGTCCTCGGGTGCCTGGGGATCCGCCTCGGGATCGAGGATGAGGAACATGTTCTCGCGGTACTTGCCCCAGTGGCCGCTCTTCTCCCACAGCATCTTGTTGTAGAGCAGCGGCGTCTTGATCTCCTCGTAGCCGTTCGCGAGGCACATCCGCCGCATCGCGTTCTGCAGCTGCGTGTAGATCATCGTGCCGCGCGAGGTCCAGAACACGGCGCCCGGCGAGGCGGGATGGAACGCGAACAGGTCGAGCTCCTTGCCCAGCTTGCGGTGATCGCGCTTCTTCGCCTCCTCCTGCTGGTGGATCCAGGCGTCGAGGTCCTTCTGGGTGAAGAACGCGGTGCCGTAGATGCGCTGGAGCTGCGCGTTGCGATGATCGCCGCGCCAGTACGCGCCGGCGACCGAGAGCAGCTTGATCACGCCGACGCGGCCGGTCGACGGACCGTGCGGGCCGAGGCAGAAGTCGACCCAGTCGCCGTGCGAGTACAGCGACAGCGTCTTGGCGCCCCGCTGGAAGATGTCCTCGATGATCTCGAGCTTGAACGTCTCGCCCAGGCGCGAGAACAGCGCGAGCGCCTCCTCCTTGGAGACCTCCTTGCGCACGAACGCGTGGTCCTTGCGGATCTCCTCGTTCGCCGCCTTCTCGATCGCCTCGAGGTCCTCGGGCGTGAACGGCTTCTCGCGATAGAAGTCGTAGTAGAAGCCATCCTCGGTCGTCGGACCGATCGTGACCTGGGTGCCCGGAAACAGCCGCTGGACGACCGACGCGACGATGTGCGCGGCATCGTGGCGCACGAGGTCGAGCGCCTCGGCACTCTTGGGCGTGTAGATCTGGAGTGCGCCGCTGTGATCGAGCGGCTTCGTGAGGTCGACCTCGGCACCGTCGAACTTCGCGAACAGCGCCGCCTTCGCGAGGCCGGGGCCGATCTGCGAGCGCACGAAGTCCGCGATCGTCGTGCCGGCCGCGACATCCTTGCTGGATCCGTCGGGCAAGGTGATCGTGACGTTCGCTTCGCTCATGGGCCGCGAACTTTACCTTTATCCGCGGCCCAGACCAGAGGGCACGGCGGCTGACCGCAGCGTCAGACCCCCGCCGTGCTCCCGCCTTGCTGACTCCCGTAGAAGGGGCGTAGACTTGGGCCCTTAGGCAACCTTATGAGACGTCCGGCGGTCGTCTCACGTGGGCATGGACGTAGTCATTACCCCGTGACATCCACGTCATGGCGGAGCATCAGGGATTGATCCAGGTCGGCCAGGTACTCGACAAGTACGAGCTGCTCGAGCGTGTGGGCCAGGGCGGCATGGCCGTCGTGTACCGCGGCATCGACCGATCGCTCAAGCGCACGGTCGCGATCAAGATCCTGCACAAGCACCTGTCGGATTACCAGGAGGCGCGCGACCGCTTCCAGCGCGAGGCCCAGGCGGTGGCCAAGCTGCGCCACGAGAACATCCTCGAGATCTTCGACTACTCCGCGAAGGCCG
>DAIRFU010000047.1:0-18240 GCA_036794935.1 Kofleriaceae bacterium
CGCCACAGCCGCAGCGCGCGTGCGACGCGATCCGGAACCGCGCCGAGCGTGCGGACCAGTGCGCGATCGCCGCGCAGCTCGAGCTCGAGCGCGCGATCCTCGTCACCGGGGAGCGGCGGCAACGCACCGTCGTGCTCGATCCAGGCCGTGACGTCGCGCCGCACCGTCTCCCACGCCAGCTGTGCGGGCCTCGGCCGCGTGGTCTCGACGACGATCGACGCGGGCTCGCTCGCGGTGATGACCCACAGGGACCCGGCGCCGACCGGCTCGACGAGCTGGACGCCGGCGTCGATCGGCACGCCGGGCTCGTCGATCCAGAGCCGCGCGCCGCGGCTGCCGCTGAGGCGGCGTAGCCGGAGCGTCTCGGCATCGCCGCGGAGCAGGCGGACGCGGGCGATCGTCGCCGGCCCGAGCCATGCCACCGCGGCGCGATCGCGCGTGACGGTCACCGCGCCCGAGACATCGCTCGAGCCGGGAGGCGTGGTGCCCGGCGTCGGATCGAGCTGGGCAGGGGACACCGGCCAGCGCACGATCGCGGGCGCCCACGTGACCGCCGGCTGCGCGGGCTGGGCCGCGGCGATCGCGACCGAGCCAGCGACGATGCTCGTGATGACAGCGAGGCGCATCATGGTGTGCGAGCACCAGCGAGCACCTCGACGAGCGCGCGTGCCCATCGCGCGGCGAGCCCGGCCCGCAGGCGACTGCGCAGTGCCGGCTCGAGCTCGACGTGCACGAACCGCGCGGTCGGGGTCGCCGCGATCAGCCGCCCCTGGACGTTGTCGAGACCACCGAGCGACGACGTGTCCTCGGGGAAGCGTGCGACCGTGACGCCCGTGGTGGCGGCGAGCGTCGCCGCGACGCGCGAGCTCTCCACCGTCGAGCCCTCGGGGCGCGCCGCGCTGACGATCGCGTGCACCGTGCTCTTACGGCGGTCGTCGTCGAACCCGTGGAGCTGGATCACGATGACGGGACCGACCGCGATCACGGCCGCCGTCGCGGTCTGGAACGGGTGCTCGGAGTTGTGCGCGACATCGGCGGGATTGAACCGGCGCTTGCGGCGCTTGCCCGCGCGCTGGTAGCGATGCGTCGAGCTCGTGAACAGGCCATGGATCGCCGGTCGCGCGTCTGGCGCCCAGAACATGTCGGCGGCGACGCCTTCGGTCTCGAGATCGAAGTACACGTGCGGCGCCTCGAGCAAGATCGGTCGGTCCTGCGGCCGCGCTGCCGCGTGGATCAGATAGACGCCGAGGCCGTGCGGATCGGTCGCGGGCTCGCGCACGACCCAGGTCGGCCGCCGACCGATCGTCCACAGCTCGAGCACCATGCCGGCGCGCCTGGCCGTCCGCGCGAGCTCGGTCGCGGCTCGTGGCGTGACGCCGGCCCACAGCGCCGCGATCAGCTCGCCGAGCGCACGCCGCTGCTGCTCGGTCGGGGGCCGGTAGGCTGCGGAGACCTCCTCGGGCCACAGCAGGTGCGTCGCCTGCTGGAGCGACAACGTGCGCCGCGCCACCGGCGCGGTCTGCGAGCACCCGGCGATGATGACGAGCGTGATCGCGAGCAGGTGATGCCGCGGTGCCACGACCTCAGTCATCGTGACCCGTCCTCGGGATCGTCGCTGCGCCGGGCGCGTGCCGCGTCGCGACCACGCGGATCCATACGGGCGAGCCCGAAACAACCGCCACGTCGATGCGATGTTGGCCTGGCGCGAGGTCGTCGAGCAAGCCGAAATGCACGACGCGCGGCGCGCCCGCGGATCGTCCGCCGAGATCGACGAGCTTCGCCGCCGGACCGCGTGGCGGTGGCAGCGCGGTGATCAACTCGGCGGCCGTGACCTGGTCGACGATACCGGCGCGCCGCTTCGGGCGCCCGCCATCCACGGCGATCCGGATCGTCGAGGTGGGCGCGCTCTGGGGCGCGTACACGATCGCGTAGAGGTGGATCTGCTCGCCGGCGCGCTGGCGCAGGAAGATTCGCGCGGGGCGGCCGGTGATGCGGTAGAGCGTGCGCTCGCGGACCAGGCCGCCGCCGCGGTCGACAGGCGGGCGGTTGATCCACACGTGCACCCGGCTCGGCGCGTCGACGACGACGCGGTGCCGGCCCGGCGCGATGCCGGAGAGGGCCATGCTGCCGCTCGCCGTCGCGAGCGTGATCGGCAGCGGGTTGCCATCGATCGTCAGTGTCATCGAGGTCCCGACCGCGCTCGCCGGCGCGAGCCAGTACACGCGCGGGCGCGCCGTCACCGCGGCGCGGAGCTCGATGATGCGCGGCTCGCGCGACCGCAGCTCGCCGAGCGCACCCGCGGGCCAGCTCGCGATCACCTCGGCGGCATCGGCGGTCGCCACGGGCTCGCGCGCACGCTGGCGCTCGGCGCCGACGACCGGCAGCGTCTCGTACGTGGTGCGGGGTGCCTCGTCCGCGCCCGCGAGCTCGGCATCGTCGGGACCGTTCGGCTCGATCCGGACCTGGGCCTCGAGCTGGCCGACGCGGCCCGCGCGCGCGAGCTCGTCGTAGTTGGCCGGTGCGGCCGAGAACCAGATCCGCTGCTGCAACGGCGCGTAGCGCCAGCGCGAGGTCTCCGAGGGCGGTGCGGCGTACGGCGGCTCGCGCTCGAGCTCGCCCGGCAACCAGCGCGACATCACGATCGCGACGTCGTGATCGGCCGTCAGCTCGATGCGTGCCGCGTGCGGCGGCGTGACGATGCGAACGCTCGATGGCTCGGAGACCTCGCGGTTCGTGCCCTGCCAGTCGAGGCGCTCGAACACCGAGCCCGGTGCGGCGGCCGCGAACGAGTGGCTGGAGAGCTCCGCACCGTCGGCCGCGCGAAACGTCGCGGTGATCGTCGCGGGCGCGAGCGGTGTACCGAGGATGCGAGCGTCGACGCGCAGGATCTGACCGATCATCCCGACCGCGTCGGCGTCGAACGCGGGCACGGCCGCGGTCGTGGTGGGGCCGAGCACGATCACCGGGATCCTCACGCGGGTGGGGACGATGAGATCGCCCGGCGTCGCGACGCGTCGATCGATCGACACGAGCCAGCGGTCCTGATCGCCGTGAATCTGGAAGCTGCGCGGCTCGCTGGCATTGCTCGTCAAGATCACGCTGGTCGGGCCGGCGGCCACGTCGATCGCGAGCGGCGCGCCGGGCGACAGCCAGGTCTGTCGCGTCGTGCCACGGGTCTCGATCCGGTACGCACCCTGCGCTCCGCCGACCGGCTCGACATGGAGCCGCACCGGCCCCATCACGTTGACGACGGCCGCGCGGCCGCGCGCGATCTCGAAGCCCTCGGTCTCGAGGCCCAACCGCGGCGTGCGAAACTCGCTGACGAACAGCGCGCGGGTCTCGAAATCGACGCCGTCCTCGCCGGTCGCGGGCAGCCGCTGCCAGCGCCGGGTCAGCCGGGCCTCCTGCTCCATCGGATCGAGCAGCGGCCACGGCAGGTACGTCGACGCGCGCAAGAGCTCGGCGGCGTGGTCGGGGTCCAGCCGCACGGCGGCGCGCTCGCGTGCCACGACATCGCGCGGGGCGAAGCGAAACACGCGTGCGAGCGCCTCGCCGGTGCCGACCAGCCGGACCTCGAGCACGGCATCGACGGGGACCTCCGGCAGATCGATCGTCGTGAGGCGCTCGTCGGTGAGCTGCGTGCCATCGAGGCTCCACGCGCCCTCCTGGGCCCACTCGGTGCCCGTCCAGCCGAGCTTCGATTGCCGACTGGTGACCGCCAGCTCCGCGTGCCACAGCTCGCGCCCATCGTGATGCACCGCGAGCGCGAACGTGTACGTGAGCTCGCGCGACGCGTCGAACGGTGCAGACGGTGGGACCACCGCGACCGACGACAGCCGCAGCTGCTGGCGCCCGCCGTCGAGCAGGAACCGCGGTCCGCGTGCGGCGGTCACGCGATACGCGAGCACGCGCTCGGCGCGCTCCAGCTTGTGCTGGATCGGCGAGCGCGGCCCGTCGAGCACCGCGAGCGTGTGCAGCGAGATCGCGACCAGCGCGCCGAGCACCGCGAGTACGGAGAGATGGGGCAGCACGCGGCGGATCACGGCGCGCGGCTCCCCGTGCTCTCGAGCCGCAAGCACCAGCGCAAGATCGCGCGCCACACCTCGACGCCGGCGTCGGGGCCCGGTGCGATCGTCGCGCACGCGGGGCCACGCGATGCGCCGAGCACCACGGCCGTGCGGGCGACCGCATCCCCGCGGCGCTGCTCGAGCAGGACGTAGCCGGCGCGCAGGTCCGGGCTCCACCCCAGTGACGTCACGACGTCGCGTTCGCGACGGAGCAGCGCGAGGAGTGCGAGGTCGCCGGTGTTCGCATAGCGATAGGCGAGCTCGACCGCGGGTGCGAACGCGGCGGAATGCAGCAGTGGGTTCGGCGGGCCCGGCCGGATCCCGGCGGTGAGCGCCTCGGCGAGTGGCTGCTCGACGAGCGGCATCGCCATGCGGGTCGCGCGATCGCGCAGCGCATCGAGCGAGTCGTGCGGCAGGACGCGAAGCCGGATCTCCGGCGAGATCCAGACCGACGCGAACGGCACGCCGAGCATCTCGGCATAGAGCTGTTGAGGCCGGCCCCGGCCGAGCAGGGGGGCCACCTCGTCGCCGCCGTCGACCCAGCGCGGCGGGCCGCCGATCGTCTCGAGCAGACCTCCGCGAGCGAACAGGCTCTCGACGGCCGCCGGCACGTTGCGCGGATCGAGCAGCGGCGTACCGAGCGACACGATCACGTTGTCGGTGAACGGCCGGGACATCCCGTAGCCACGGATCTCGACGACCGCACCGCGTGCGGCTCGCGCGGCAAACCGGGTGAGCGCCTGGTGCGCGGCGTGAAACGCGGTCGCGACCTCGCCAATCGCGATCGGATCGCCGTAGTCGACATCCGCACCCGGCGCGCGCGCGGCCCACTCGGCATCGAGCAGGAGCGCGGTCGCGCCGGACGACTGGAAGGCGGCGGCGGCGAGCCGGCCGCTACCGGTCTCGGTGCGCGGGCGCGGCGCCTCGAGCACGAGCGGGGCGTCGGGGTGCTGCGCGACCGCGAGCGCGATCCAGCCGGGATCGCCGAGCCCGGCGAGCACCCAGGCGCCGCGGTGTAACCGGGCGCCGTCGGGAAGCCAGGCCACGTCGTGGTGGAGCGCGCGGGCGAGATCGGCGATCGCCGCCATCCTGTCGCCCGCGTCCTCGAGCATCGGCGCGACGACGAGCTCCTCGAGCGCGAGCAGCTCGGTCTGCGACGGCGGTGGCGGCGGCGCGGACGTCACGCGCCACTGATCGATCCAGCCGAACACCGAGATGCCCGGCGATGCCGCGACCGGCGCGGCGGTACGCACGAGCTGCGACCACGCATCGTCGGGATGGACGCGCAACACGACACGCGGTGCGGGCGCCTGCCACAGCGCGGTGGCGTCCGGCGGCGGCTCCCAGCTCAAGGTGACCTCGCCCGGCCACAGCGCGGGGACGTGGATCGTGTCGGGCAGCACGTGCCGGACGTGCAGCATCGGATGGCCGGGCGCCACGTCGGCCGAGAGCGCGAGCGCCACCGTCGCCCGGTGAGCGAGCGCGCGGTGCGCGGCCGCGATGGATGCGGACGGGCCCGCCGCGGCGGTCGGCTCGACGCCCGCGAACACGATCGCGGTGCAGTCGAGTCGCGCGCACACCGCGATCGCCGCCTGCGCGACGGGCCGCTGGCTGCGCGGCCGCAACACCTCGACGATCGGCCCGCCGGCGCGCGGGCACAGCACCGCCGAATCCCAGCCGCGCTGGTCCGCCAGTACCTCCTCGCTCTCGAGCAGGCCCCAGCAGCCGCGGCGATCGTCGGCCAGCGGGACGAGGCGGAGTCCGAGCTGCTGCGCGTCCGTGACCACGTTGCCTGGCGCCGCACCGCCGCGCGCGAGCCAGCGATCGATGCCGCGCCACAGCCGAGCATCGCCGGCGATCTCGGCGGGCTCGAGCCGCGAGGTCTCGTGCGGTAGCGGGATCCGTGCACGTACCGTCGCGGCGATCGCGATCCCGTTCGCGGAGCCCGCGAGCCGGGTCGTGGCGGCGACACGCGGCGGCGACGAGCCGGCCGGCGACACGCGCGGTGCGATCTGTTCGAGTCCGTAGCCGATGCCGCTGCCGAGCACGAATCCGACGAGCGAAACCGCGAGCGTGGGCAGCAGCACGCGTCCGGTCTTGTTCAGCGTGATCATCTTGACGGCCATCAGGCTCGTGAGCACGTAGCCGAAGCCGAACAGATCGGTGAGGCGCACGAGTGGCCACCAGGTCGCGAGCACCCAGCCGGTGACGAGCTTGAGCACGAAGCCGAGCGAGAACACGAGCGCGAGCTTGCGCGGACCTTCCAGGTTGCGGCGGCGGAGCAGGGGGCTCGCCAGCGCGGCCTTCGTCGCGACGACGAGGATCGCCGCCTCGACCATCGTGTGGACCGCCATCGCCGGGTCGAACCAGGTCAGCGCCATCAGCGACGGCACGAGGATGCCGTTGTAGTCCCAGCCGTACGACAGGTTGAGTCGCGCCGCGACGAACGCGCTGGTGAGCAGGATGATGTAGGCCTTCGGACTGCCGAGGAAGTCGAGCGCGACGTCCTCGTACGAGATCTCGAGGCTGGCGTACGAAAGGTTCGTGTAGCGAAGCAGCACGAGCGCGACGAACGCCCACGTGATCACCACCGTGATGCTGATCTGGTAGACCGCGCGCGGCAGCGTCAGCTTCCAGGCCATGTTCGCGAGCAGCGGGACCAGCACGAGGCCGATCGACGAGAACTGATAGTGGCCGAGCGGGATGTCGACGACGTGCTCGAGCCAGTGCGCGAGATCGGCGAGCACGTAGAGCTCGCATGCCTGGCGTACGAAGACGCTGACCAGCACGATCAAGAAGAACCGCTCGCGTCCGAAGAACGGGCTCCAGCCGCCGGTCTTCGAGAACAGATCGCTCGCGACCCTGCAGATCACGAACGTGATCGTCGCCTCGATGCAGATCGCCATCCCCGACGACGGCTGGATCACGAACACCGACGCGAGGTAGCCCGGCACGACGAGGCCGGCCCACACCCAGCCGAGCGTCTCGGTGAGGATCAGCAGCACGAACACGCCGACCAGCACCGCGACGAGGATCGACTGATCCAGGCCGCGCGGCGGGAACAGGTTCAGCACGCCGTCGACGAACATCTCACTCGATCAGGTTGGCGTACGAAGCGCGATGACCTTGCCCATCTCGGTGCTCTCCGATCGACTGCCGGCAGGATCATGGTCGGGTGGTCGCGCGGTGGCGGTCAGCACCAGGGCTGTCGGCGCGCGTTCCCCCGCGGCCGACTCCCCGACCTCCACCCGGGCGAGGACCACATCGTACAGCACGTCGCGTGGCTCGGGATCGCCAGGCCCGGTCGTGGTCACGACGAAGCGAACCGTCTTGCCGAGGAGCCCCGCGTCGCGCAGCATGTCCCGCGCCCCGGCGGCGCTCGTCCCGGCCAGCTGTGCGAGCAGGTCGGCGGCATTGACGCGCTCGGGGACCTCGAGACCGACGCTCGCGAGAAACCGCCGCATCGCGGCGTTGCACTGCTCGATCATTCCCCAGCTCGTCGCGCTGAGCACGCCGATCGGCAGGTACTCGAGTGCGGCCTGCATGCGATCCTTGATCTGCACGAGCGTGTCCGCGTCGTGGCGTGCCGAGTGCACGGCCTGGAACAGCACCCCGCTCGTCGCGGGCGCTGCCGTCCGCGCCTCGGCGGAGCGCCACTCGAGCTGATGCTGACCGAGCGCGATCGCGACGTCGTACGCCGATGCTTCGAGTGCGCGGAGCTCCTGCTCGCCGACCGCTCTCACCGACGGCATGTTCACGATCCAGAACCCGAGCAGGCGGCCCGCCGTGGCGACCGGAAGCAGCAGCGTCTTCTGGCCGAGGTGCGGCTTGAGGAACGGCCGGCTCGACCACTCGGGCTTGTGGCTCGTGTACGCGGGCCGCCACGGATCGCGGCGGACATCGCGGCGCTGCTCGAGCACGTCGTCCGCGGAGCCCTGGTACCAGCGCGCCAGCTCGAGGTGCCACGCGCCGGGCGGAAGCACCGCCCACACGCAGCTGGTGGCGGGCAGGTGAGCGCTCAGCATCTCCGCGAACCGGTCGACGATCTCGGCCTCGCTGATCCCCGGGCGCGTGCTCGCCGCGAGCTGCAGCCGGCGGGTGAGCTGGCGGCGCAGATCTTCGAGGGCGCGCAGCGCGTCGCGCCGCTCGGCGATCATGCCCGCGAGCCCGCCGAGCACGAACCCGAGCGCGGGTGCGGTGATCGCGATGTGTGTCTCGGCGTAACGGAACGCGAGGTAACCCGCGATGTAGAGCACGACGAGCGCGCCGGCGGTGCACGCGACAAACATCCAGCGCGCGCGCAGCAGCCGCACGCCGAGGAGACCGATCGCGGTCATCGCGGCGAGCAGGAGCAGCCGGAGCCAGGTCGGCGCGTCGCCGGGGCGGACGCCCGCGAGCAACGCGTGCAGCGCGTGCGCGTGGATCTCGGCCGCGGACATCGGGCCGACCGGCGTGGGCAAGGCGCTCGTCAGCTGCTCGCCGCGCAGGCCGATCACGATCACCCGCCCCGAGAACGTGGACGGTGGCAGCTCGCCGGCCGCGACATGATGCGCGGGCACCGTCGGCAGGCGGTCGGGGCTGCCGATGAAGTCGACCCTGACGGTTCGGCTGTCGGTCGCGACGTGCAGGCGATCGAGCACGGCGCGCACGATCGAGGGTCGTGCCGGATCGCCGAGATCGATCGTGTTGACGACGTGGTTCTCGCTCAACACGACGGCGGGCTGCGGGATGTCCGTGGCCATGCTCGGCACGATCAACCAGCCGGCCGCGACGCCCGCAGCCAGCTGGCTCGGTACCGGCGCGGGCGGCACGACGCGTGGGCCCGGCTCGACGAGCGCGATCAGGCGCGCGCCGCCGCGGTGCATCGGTTCGATCAGCTGCTCGAATCGCGACCATGGCCACGGCGGAGGGCCCCACGCCGCCATCGTCTGGTCATCGAGCGCGACGAACAGGAGCGGCGCCGGGGCGCGGGCGCCGCGCAGGGCGTAATAACTCCGCTCGGCGACCCGGTCGATCGCCGGGCCGATGCCGAGCGCCGAGACGAGCCACGCCGTCGCGATCACGACCGCAAAGGTCGCCGCGACGCTCCGAAACTGCTGGAGCTTCCCCACGAAGCGCACGTCAGCGTACACGACCTGCGGCGCCGTCTCCAGAACCTCATCGAGCCCCCTACACAGCCGGCGGGCGCGGCCGAACCGGGGGGCATGAGCCTGCTCTCGCTGCTTCGCGCCAGGACCCGGCGCCCCGATCCGGCGCTGGTGTGCGACGTGTGGTCGGCCCAGCTCGAGATGCTCCGGTCCGCGCGACGCGAGCACCGTAGCGGCGCCGCGCGGGCGCAGACGATCGCCGGGCGCCTGGGCGGTGCGCCGACCGCGCGCGAGCTGCTCCGCGAGTCGATGCAGCTCCTCATGGCGGCTCCGTCGGCCGATGACTACGAGGTCCTGCTCGACGCGTGGCTCGAGATCCAGATGGCACGCGCGTCGGTGAGCCGGCGCGAGCGCCCGGTGCTGCGGTGCGTGCGCGATGCGGCGATCGCGTTCCAGCGCGGCGCGTCGCCGGAGCAGGCGATGCAGGTGGGCTGGCGCCACGTGCCGCGTGGGCTCTCGCCCCGGCCGAACAAGCCCGGCATCGAGGCGCCGGCGTTCGGCACCTAGCCCGGCGAGCCGCGATCGTCGGGGCCGGCTCGTGCTAGTCACGACTCACGGTGCTCTCGTTCGGTGACCAGCTCCGCCTCGCTGCCTTCGAGGCGCCGACCGCCGCGCGCACGCTGCGTGCGAACAGTGGTGCGTGGCTCGTGGCGTACATCGCGGCCGCGGCCGGCGTGCTCGCGCTCGTCGCCTGGCAGCTCGCGCGTCACAGCGGGGACCTGCTGCAGCTCGCGATGGACTACGTGCTGCCGGCGAGCTGGCACGTCGCCGCCCGCATGCTGCTCGACGAGCTCTTCGCCCAGCAGGAGCAGCTCGTGATCATGAACGCCATCGTCGCGGCGTCCCTGGTCCTCGTGCAGATCACGCTGTTCCCGCTCAAGGAGAAGGTCTCCGCGGCACTCGAGCACGACGCGCGGCTCGTGGCCGAGCCCGTCGAGGAGCACCCGCTGTGGTTTCAGGCCTGGGAGGAGATCAAGATCTTCCTCGCGATGCTCGCCGCGCAGGGCTGCGTGTTCTGGCTCGGCTACTCCGACGATCCCGCGCGCCGCAAGCTCGCGGTCGTCGCCAGCTTCCTCGTGCTCGCGGCCAGCGTCGCGGTCGACTTCCTGTCGCCCGTCCTCCAGCGGCACAAGCTGCGTTACTCGCAGATCCTCAAGTCGCTGCTCGCGCACCCCGTCCTCTCGCTCGGCTTCGGCGCGCTGTTCGCGCTGCCCGCGGTCGGCGCGGTGGCGCTGGCGTCCTCCCACCCGGCGTGGAGCTTCGCGACTCGCATCGGGGTCGCGTTCGGCGGCCAGGTCGTCGGTGTCGCACTCGCGGTCCTGGGCGGCACCGTGGCCGGTGCTCCCCTCGTCGCCGACGCGCGCGGCCGCACGCGCAGCCGCGGGGCGATGCGCATGCTCGCGTGGCTCCTGCTCCTCGGCGTGCTCGCCTGGAACGGTTACCGGTTCGGCGCGGTCGGCCGCTCGCTTCACCACAAGAGCCAGCTGCTCAAGTGCGACTACACGATCGATTGGTCGAGCTTCGAGGCCGAGACGCCGAGTGCGCTCGAGCTCCTCGACGCCGCGCGTCGCGACTCGATCACGCTCGGCGTCTCGTTCGACCTCACGGTCGCCAATCCGACCGGCATCGACGTCGAGATCGAGGACAACCACCTCGACGTCCGCCAGCGCGGCGTGCTGATCGGTCAGACCAAGCTGCCGCGTGGCCGGGTCGCCGCCGGCTCGACGCAGAAGCTCCGGCTGACGCTGCCGCTGACCGTCGTGCCGTCGCAGGTGCTGCGGATCCGCGAGCTGGTGACGAGCAAGGACTGGACGATCACGCTCTACCTCGACATCGACGATGGCTTCACGTTCCCGGTCTACCTCCTGACCAGGACGTGAGCGGTTGCGCGTGCGCGAGCGCTCGGTGGTTCGCCGAGCTGCAGGCTCGCGCTCGTCGAGGAGCGGGTGCATCGGGTGCCACCGCGTGCTACGCCGTGTGAAGTGCGGCCTGCAGGCGGTATGCGGCGCGATCTGCGCCTGAGCCTCGCAGATGCGGTGGGATATGGGGTGATGGCCGGCGTCGCCGAGGTCTATATCCCGGCGTTTGGCCTCGCCCTCGGCATGACTGCGGTCTCCGCGGGTCTCCTGGCCAGCCTGCCGCTCGTGGCGGGTGGTGTGCTTCAACTTGTCGCACCGCGGGCGCTCCACCGCGTCCGCAGCCTCCGCTCGTGGGTCGTCGTGTGCTCGGTGGTCCAGGCGCTCGCGTTCGTGCCGCTGATCGTGCTCGCGCTCTGCCACACGTACGTCAATGGCGTGGTGTTCGGGAGCGCGGCGATCTACTGGGCCGGGGGGATGGGCCAGACCGCAGGCTGGATGGTGTGGATGGTCCGCGTCGTGCCTGCCCGGATCCGCAGCCGGTTTTTCGGCCGCCGGCTCGCCGTCGTGCAGGGGGCGATGCTCGTCGGCCTCGTCGGCGCCGGGTTCGCCCTGAGCTCGTTCGTCGGCAGCGGGCACCTGCTCGACGTCTATGCCGCGATGTTCGGCCTCGCGCTCGTCGCGCGGATGGGCTCGGCGATCGCCCTCTTCCGCCAGGGCCGCGGCCTCGACGTCCGGCCGGAGGGCACGCGCCTGCCGCTGCGCCACCTGCCGGCCAAGCTCCGCAAGTCGCCGCGCACGCCGCTGCTCGGCTATCTCATCTTCGCGCTCGCCGCGGCGGCCATCGCCGGTCCGTTCATCACGCCGTACCTGCTCGATCGCCGGCACCTCAGCTACGTGCAGTACAGCGCGTTCACCGGGACCATCCTCCTCGTCAAGGTCGTCGCGTTGCCGGTCCTCGGCCGCTTCGTGCAGCGGGCAGGGATCCGCCGCATCCTGAGCGTGAGCGCGCTCGCGATCGCGCCGGTTCCGCTTTTGTGGTTCGTGTCCGACCACTTCGGGTGGTTCATCGTGATCCAGGCCTACTCGGGCCTGGCGTGGGCAGGGTTCGAGATCGGCATGTTGATGGCCCTGTTCGACGCGCAGAATGATGCCGAGCGCACCACGATGCAGGTCGCGTTCAGCGCGCTCCAGGCGCTCGGTACCGCAGCCGCCTCGCTGGTCGGCGGCGCCGTGCTCGGTGCGCTCGGCAGCGATCGCGACGCCTACCTCGCCGTGTTCCTGCTGTCCTCGGTCGCGCGCTTCCTCGCGGCGATGGTGATCCTGCGCCGGCTCCCGGCGCTGATCGCACGGATGCCGATCACCGTCGTCGCGCGCGCGTGGACCGTCGCGATCCGGCCGTGGGGCGGCTCCATCGTGCGCCCGATCATCTCGCTGTCGCGTCAGCTCCGCGACCGCACGCGTGGTTAGGACGAGTCTACGGCAGGTACTCGATCACGACCCGGATCACCGTCGGCGTCGCCTCGGGGCCGGTGTGGCCGAACCGCACGTACCCGGGTGGACTGTCGAGGTGCGCACCGATGACGAAGTCGCCGCCAAGCCTGGCCGTCGCGTCGGTCGCGGCCTGCGCGGCGAGTGGCACCGCGAGCACGCTGTTGACCTGCGCGCTCGTCGCGGTGAACGTGCCATAGGTGGTGCCACTGGCGAGGTCGTTGAAGATGTTCGTATCGACCACGGTCGTCTCGACGGAGGTCGCCGGCGTGGTGACGTCCCACAGCGAGACGGTCTCGTTCGCGTCGGCAGACTGGTAGAGCTCGAGCTGGATCTCGAGCTTCACGGACGTGATCAGGCTCGCGGCAAAGCCGGTCAGCGAGAACACGTAATACGTGTTGTACGTGCCGCTGCTGAACACGCCGGTCAGCGTGTTGTCGTTGTCCGTGCCATGCGAGCTGTTGCTCGCGTGCCAGCCGCGCCACAGGTTCGTGCCGACCGCCTTGAGCTCGATCGTGCGCGACTGTCGCTCCGTGCAGTCGGCGACGGTGTTCGCGTTGAGATCGATCCGATCGTCGACGCCGGGGCACTGGTCGCAGCCGTCGGCGATCGTGTCGGCATCGGCGTCGTCGCTATCCGGAAATCCCGCACACACGTCGACCGAGTCGCAGACGGCGTCGCCATCGCTGTCGGTGCACGCGTCGGGGCTCGGGATCGCGGCATCCTGCGGCGAGCCACCACCGCCGGTGCCCGCATCCGCGCCGGACCCGCCGCCGGTCTGATCGTTGGTCGATTGTTCGGCGGTCGCGCACGCCCCCAGGAACGCGATCGCGAGGGGGAACAACAACCGAGCTGCCATGACCCGACGCTAATCCAGAACAGCGCGGAGGTGGGCAAATACCTTCTGCCGCACATGCGGTATACCGGGCCCTATGGCGAAGGACCGCGTGCTGCTGCTGGCGGCGACGACGGCATATCAGACCGGCGACTTCCAGCGCGCCGCCGACACGATGGGGATCGAGGTCGTGCTCGGGACCGATCGCTGTCACATCCTCGCCGAGGAGTGGCCGGAGGGCGCTCTCGCGCTCGACTTCCGCGAGCCCTCACACGCGGCGGCTCAGATCGCCGAGGCGGCCGCTGCCGCGCCGTTCACCGGCATCGTCGGGACCGACGAGAAGACGGCGCTGATCGGCGCGCTCGCCGCCGCGCGGCTGGGGCTGCCGTTCAATCCGATCGACGCCGCGCGTGCGACCGGTGACAAGCTCCGGCTGCGCGAGCGCCTCGCCGCCGCGGCGGTGATGCAGCCGAGGTTTCGTGTGGTGCCGATCGACACCGATCTGAATGCGCTCGCGCGCGAGCTCGCGTTCCCGGTCGTGATCAAGCCGCGTCACCTGTCGACGAGCCGCGGCGTGATGCGCGCGAACGATGCGGGTGAGCTCGCCGACCGGTTCGCGCGGCTGGTCCGGCTGCTCGCGGATCCCGAGCTCGTCGCGAGAGATCCCGAGGCGGCACGCTCGGTGCTGATCGAGGAGTTCGTCGCCGGGCCCGAGGTCGCGTTCGAGGGCCTTCTGCGCGGTGGCCGGCTCGAGACGCTCGCGCTGTTCGACAAGCCGGATCCACTCGACGGGCCCTTCTTCGCGGAGACGATCTACGTCACGCCGTCGCAGCTACCGGCCCAGACCCAGCGCGCGATCGAGGTTCGTGTCGCCCAGGCCGCGGCGGCGATCGGCCTCTGCGAGGGGCCGGTCCATGCGGAGCTCCGTCTCGGCACGGGGGATCCTGCCGTCATCGAGGTCGCGGCGCGCTCGATCGGCGGGCTGTGTGGCCGGTCGCTGCGGTTCGGTACGGGCCTCTCGCTCGAGGCGCTGGTGCTCGCGCACGCGATCGGACGCGACGTGGTGGCGGCGCGAGCGGCGGGTGCGACCGGCGTGCTGATGATGCCGGTCCCCGCGGCCGGCGTGCTGCGCGGCATCGAAGGGATCGACGACGCGCGGCGGATCGCGAACGTTCGCGAGGTGACGATCACCGCGCGAGCCGGCGAGCCGGTGCTGCCACTGCCCGAAGGAAACAAGTACCTCGGCTTCGTGTTCGCGGCGGCAGCGCACCCCGACGCGGTCGTCGCGGCACTGCGCGAGGCCAGCGCGGTGCTCGAGGTCCGGATCGCGCCGCTCCTGTCCTGAGCTCGCGCGCTCTCGCTCAGACCGGGCTGCGTGGGGCGAGCGAGCCGAACTGGCTCGCGAGGGGTTCACTTCAACAGAACCAGGCCTCGGTCAGGCGCGGAGCGGTCGGCCTGGGCGGCAGCGGTCGGTGGGCGAGCGGCGCAGGCGCGCGGCCGGACGCGGCGTACACCCGCTCGCGAATCCGGGCGAACACGCGGTCGGCAGGCTCGTCGCCAGCGGCTGCATCCTCCGCGATCTGCGCGAGCTCGCGCTGCAGGGCATCGACGCGCGGATCGCGGTGGGTCCACGTGTACGACAGCGCGGCGGGATCGAGCTCCCCGAGATCGTCGCGGGTGGCAGGGGCGAGCAGGAGCGAGCCGGGCGGGACGAGCAGCCGGATCGAGAGCTGCACCGGATCGACGCAGTCGATCAGCTCCTCGCGTGCGATGAAGTCGACGAGCTCGACGAGCTGCTCGAGCGTCGTCCACGGCGTGAACGGCAAGAACGTCGGCCGCATCACCAGGCCGGCGGCGCGGCAGAGAGCGAGTGCCTCCTCGAAGTCCGCGCGGGTGTGGCCCTTGTCGAGCCGGGCGAGCACGCCGTCGTCGAGGGACTCGACCGCCGAGACCACGAACGCGCAGCCGAGCGCGGCGAGCTCCGGTACCAGCGCGCGGCGGGCGAGCAGGTGGCTGACCTTGATCGTGACGTCGAACGTGACCGCCGGCCAGCGCTCGTGGAGCTCGCGCAGGATCGCCATGCCGTGGCGCGGGCCGTTGAAGAAGTCCGGATCGCCGAACGTGATGTGCCGCGCGCCGGCCTCGATCTGCGCCGCGATATCCGCGAGCACGGTCTCGCGATCGATGACGAAGAAGCGGCCGCCGTACACCGGCGGGATCGGGCAGTGGCGGCACGAGTGGAGACAGCCGCGCGACGCCTCGGTGTACCCGGCGAGCCGCTCCTCCCCGTCGACGAGCAGGCGCGCGTACTGCCGCAGCACCGGCAGCGTCGTGCGGCGCGGGACCGGGAACGCGAGCTTGTCGAGGATCACGGCGGCGCGGCCCGGCGTCGCCGGCTCGCCGCGCGCGAGGCGATCGACCAGAGCGACCAGCTCGGTCTCGTGCTCGCCGCCGAGCACGGAGTCCGCGCCGTTCGCGCGCAGGTACGCTGCGTTGAGAGGAGCGTACAAGCCGAAGAAGCAGACGTGCGCGCCCGGCGCGAGCTCGCGGACACGGGCGGCGACCTGCACGCCGACCCGCAGCGCCGTGTGCATCGGTACCGAGATGCCGACGAAGTCCGCGCCGCGGATCAGCTCGTCGTCGAGTTGCTCGACCGCGAGATCCTGCGCGATTGCCTCGTGCCCGGCGCGTTCGAGGAACGCGAGCGGCAACGCGAGCCCGAGCGGCTGGTGGCCGAGCTCGTAGCAGGACAGCAGCACGAGCTTCATCGGGGACTACTTCGCGGGTGGCGGGACGAAGTCGGGCGGCAGCGCCGCGCCCTCACCGAACAGGAACTGCTCGCACTGCTCCTTCAGCTTCTGATGGGACTCGGGGCTGGTCAGGTCGAGCCGGTACTCGTTGACGATCATCTTCGAGTGCTCCAGCCACATCTTCCAGCCGTCCATCGAGATCTCGTTGTAGATCCGCTCGCCCAGCGCGTCGTTGAACGGCTTGAACGGCAAGCCGGGCAACTCGCGCTGAAGCTTCGCGCATTTGACTGTTCTCGCCATGATCTGTGCTCAGCCTACACCCACACCCTCGATCTGCCGAGTCCCGCGGGCTGCCACGTCCGATCACCGAGACGGATCGTCCACGCCGTGCGCCGACGCGCGCGCTCAGCCGAGCGTTTCGCGCCGCGCCTCGTGGAACGTACGGAGCTCCTGGTTCGCGCGGGCGACCACGGCGAGCTTCTCCTCGATCCGGGCGAGGGCCGCACCGGGAATCGCGTAGTAACCCTCGCCCTCGCTCGCACCCGTGTAGACTCGGTTGCCGACGCACCCGAAGCTGGCCGCGGCGCGCGCACTCTGGATCGCCTGCGGCAAGACGGCGCAGGTCGGGCGCCCGAGCGTGGGTGCGCCGCTGCCGACACCCGCCGCCTGGGCCGCCTCGGCGAGCAGCATCAGCTGGCGGATGTCGCCGCGCACCAGGACGATGTCCGGTGCGAACGTCGCCGCGGCGAGCGGCGCGTAGGCAACGACGCCGAACTCCGGGACCGCCTCGCGATGTGGGATCTGCGGCACCTCGTCCATCGACAGATACTCGAGCCCGACCATCGTGTGGATGAGCTGCATCAGCTCCTCCTTCTGGTCGGCGGTCGTCGGCACGCCGTGCGTGTGGGCGCCGACCGCGCAGTTCAGGTGATCGGAGGCCTCGGTGTAGAACGCCTCGCCGTCGGCAGCGCGCCGCCAGTACGCGCAGCTCGCCGCGCCGGGCTTGGTCACGCGCGCGAGCCCTGGCGGGGGCGACGCCAGGAAGGCGATCGCGATCGGTGGCAGCGAGAGATCGAGGAGCTCGGGGAGGCGCGTGTTCATTGCGGCGGGATGCTACCACCCGGCAGCCTGTTGCCAATGGCGGCTCCCGGCGCGTACACAGGTAGAGGGGATGGGCACGAGATCCAGGCTGATGATCGCGGTGATCGGGATCCTCGCGATCGCGGGACTCGTCGTCTGGCGCTGCCGCGGCGGCGATGCTCCCGGCGATCGTCAGGGCTCGGAGTCGCGAGCCGCGATCGCGTCGGGGGCACGCGTGGATCCCGCGACGCACGAGCGCGGCTCGATCGCGGGCACCGTGACCGATGAGGCCAGGCGGCCGGTCGCCGGCGCGCGCGTGTGCGCTCGCGGCTCGTCGAGAGAGCTCGGCACCGCTCCGTTTCGCGACCCCACGTGCGCGACGGCCGACGCGCAGGGTGCGTTCACGATCGCCGGCCTGCTGCCCGCCCGCTATGCGGTGACCGCGTTCGCGCGCTCGTATCGTCCGGCGCTGTACACGAGTGACGCCGGCATCCCGCTCGCCGAGGGAGCGCGCGTGACCGGCATCGCGATCGTCCTGCACGGCGGCGGCGTCGAGCTCACCGGTGTCGTCACCGACGTGACCGCGGGTCCGATCGCGCACGCCCGGGTGACCGCGACGATGACGTCAGCGGTCACTGACTCGGCGGCGGTCACCGCGGAGGCCGACGATCGTGGACGGTTCACGATGTGGGTCGCGCCAGGCGCGCAGTACCTGACCGCCTCGGCAGATGGCTACGCCGACGGCGGCACGAGCGCGATCGCGCCGGGCACCGCCGAGATCCGCCTGACCCCGGAGGCCACCGTCGACGGCGTCGTCGTCGATGCGGTGACCGGCGCACCGATCGCGGGGGCGCGCGTCGGGATCGTGCCGGTGGACCGGCGTGAGGATGCCGACCTCGTCGTCGCCAGCGATGCGCGCGGCGCGTTCCGGTTCGACCGCCTCCTGTTCGATCGGTACACGATCGTCGCGCGCACGGAGCACATCGACCCTGGCACGCTCGTCGATACGGACGC